>CAZTNF010000022.1:0-19654 GCA_964615295.1 uncultured Erysipelotrichaceae bacterium
ATATGACGTATCTTTTCGGAGCGGAAATGAAAAAGCGGCATTTTGGCCGAATTCTTAATATTGCTTCAGCTGCCGCCTTTTCTGCTGGACCCTATATGGCGTTATACTATGCCTCTAAAAGTTTTGTTCTCTCCTTTTCCGAGGCGCTCTATGAGGAATTAAAAGAAACAGGCATTACAGTAACGGCTTTATGTCCTGGACCTACTGCAACAGAATTTGAAAAAAATGCTAATTTAAAAGGATCTGTTATGTTTTCCGCTTTAAAACCAGATTCTGCTCCAAAAGTAGCCAAATTAGGTTTTGAGGCGATGATGAAAGGAAAATCAGTTCAATATAGTGGATTGGTTACGCGCTCTTTTAGTTTAGCCACCCGCTTTTTGCCTCGACGCATTTCTCGTAAAATTGCTATGCGTGTAAATAAAAATCAATAATACGTCAAAGAAAATAACCACTCAGAAAAAAATCTATGAGAATTAAAATCTTCTCATAGATTTTTTATAGACTATTAAAGAATTGAGCGAAAAAATTGTCGTTATCTTTATGGGAGTGGCTTTGGGCTAATTCGAGTTGAGCTAAGAAATCTTGGCCTCCGCTTACCAATTCTAAATCGTCATCACTTAAAGCGCCCTCTTCTACTTCTGCTTCTCGATAAAGAGATTGATATTCTTTGAGGGTAAAGGGGAGTTTATTTGCCTTGGCTAAAGGAATTAAGATATTTTCAACCACAAGAATTTCATTATCTGTTCCTTCATAAGGAGCTGATAATTTTTTTACTTGTTTTTTTAAAGTTTCACTGTGAGCAATTTTTTCTTGAAATAATGCAATATTTTCAATCGCCATATCCTACCTCTTTTTTGAATTTAATTTTTCACTTTGATAATAATCTCAAAAAGATTATAAATTATATTCTAATCGATTAATGAGATTCGTTACCTCTTTCATCTACGTCAAATCTACATCTATTTTTTACCATAATGCAATATATTTTTAACTGTATGACCCATTTCCCTAAAAAAGCTAAAGATAATTTAATCTCTCACTCTAAACATTATTTTTTTTTCATAAATGAGATGAATTATGGGTGCTTGACTTGTGGATAACTTTTAACAAAAGGTACAGCCTTGAAAAGTTTTGACTTATTCTGAGCTACATAAGATGCCTTCGCCTTGTAGAAAGTTAAAGCTTTAAGATTTAAAGTTCTAGTTGAGAAGGACACAAAACCATAGAGAAGTCTACAGTAATGGTTCTTGGAATAATTCGCCTTGATGAACGTACTCATTGATAATATTACAGAAGGAAGAAAGCGGATTTTTATCCATGATAGAAATTAGAGATATTTAATTCGCTAGGGCGATGAATGATGAATGAAATTAATAAAACTCTTTTTATTCCTTTGTTTGGAAAAGCATTTGTTAGCCACAAAGGAATAATCTTATACGATCAAAAAGCGGAAGAGATATGGACCCAAGAAGCCTTTGCTCTCTCTAAAAAATCCCAATCGAAGTGGCTTGCTTATTTCATGGCGATGCGAGCTAAGGTTTTTGACAATTGGACCAATCGACAACTTGTCTTAAATCCTAATGCTCTTGTTTTACATCTTGGATGCGGATTAGATAGTCGATGTTTGCGCGTCAAACCAATCTATAAGTACTGGATTGATGCCGATTTTTCAGAGGTTATCTCTCTACGAAAAAAATACTTTAAAGAAACATCATATTATCACATGGTTGGGCTCGATGTTTCAAATACTTATGAGGTTCAAAAACTCCCCAATTCTTCTACTGTTATCGTAATCTTAGAGGGATTGAGTATGTATTTGAACACAGAGCAACTCTATAATCTGCTTTGTGTTTTACAACAAAAGTATGAAACGGTTCACCTTTTAATGGATGTCTATACTCCGTTGGCAGCTAAAATTTCTAAATATAAGAATCCAATTCGCGAAGTAGGGGTTAACCAAGTTTATGGAATGAAGAATATAGATACTTTTTTAAAGGGAACAGGCTTGAAATGCACTGCAGAACTTTCTTTATGTCCTGATTTTCTTATAAGCGAGCTGGGAAAAATGGAAAAAAACTTTTTCAAGACGATATTTTCCAAAACTTTAATCCAAAAAATTTATCGTCTCTATGTTTTGGAAAGTGAAATCTCAAATCAATAAAAACGACAAAAAGGACTATAACGCGAATGTAAGTTCATGCGTTATAGTCCAATGTCTCTATCCATTAGGAAAATAAATTGAGTTTCTAGTTATAAACCTTTGGTTCTTTTAAAAAGCTAAAAGTTTATAGGAAGTTGGATCAAGTTGAATGCTTCCTTGAACATCTTCTTGTTTTCCTGTCATCAAATTGGTCATCGTTTGATGTGCATTAACTGGAATAGAAATGGATTGGTCAGTCAAATTGATACAAGTCCAAACCGATTTCCCATTCCAGCTACGCTGGTAAATACACCAAGGATTGTTAATGGCAATTTGGGTGTAATCCCCCTCCACCAATTCTGGATGATCTTTACGGATTTGGCCAAATTTCGCAATTTGGTCGGTTAAATCGGTCCATTCAGGGGTCTCGACTTCTGGGCGTAGAGCGGTATCGTTAGCATTTTTTGTGCCCGTTAAGCCCCACTCGCTCCCATAATATATACAAGGAATGCCAGGCATCGTATAAAGCATGGCATAGAGGGCGGGAAGCAACGCCTTATTATCAAGAGTGCTCGCAATACGATTGACATCGTGATTGTCTACAAACGATAATAAATGTTTGCCTCGATACAAACACCATTGTTCTTTGCCAAATTGGCGATTAAAGGAATACAAGATTTCATAAAAGTTTTTGGAGTTAAACGAAGAATAAAGGCCTTTATAACATTCATAGTTGGTACAAGAATCCAGTTTTTCGTCATTGACCCACATGTTGTAGTCCCCATGAAGGGTTTCTCCCAGTAAGAAAAATTCAGGATTTCGAGCTTTGACATGCTGGTGGAGCGCCTTTAAAAAGTCCCCATCCAAACAATAAGCTACATCCAAGCGCAGACCATCCACTTTGAATTCATCAATCCAAAAATCTACCGTATCTAAAAGATATTGAATGACTTCGGGATTGCGTAAGTTTAATTTGACAAGCGCATCATAGCCTTCCCAATTAGCATAGCGTAGGCCATCATTATAAGAGTTATTACCCCAAAAATCGATTTGAAACCAATCTTTGTAACGAGAGTTTTCGCGATTTTTTAACACATCTTGAAAAGGTGCAAATTGACGACCAACATGATTAAAAACCCCATCAAACAAAACACGAATGCCATTTTCATGAAGAACGTCTACTAAATGTTTTAAATCGTCTTGGTCACCTAAGCGGCTATCCACCTTTCGATAGTCAATGGTGTCATAACCATGGCTAACCGATTCAAAAAGGGGATTAAAAAGGACCAGGTCCACATTCAGCTTTTTTAGATGATCTACCCAACTTTCCAGTTTTGGAAGACGGTGATTGAGCTCAAAATCGTTTTCAAAAGGTGCACCAACTGCACCAAGGGGATAAATTTGGTAAACATTTGATTCAAAGGCTTTCATAAATTAAGAAACTTCTTTAGGAAGCTTCAGCCTCCTTTCCAAACAAAACGGTTTTTCAACTCTAGGTAATGATAAATAAATCAGAATCTTGTTTTTCCGTCTCTAAAAATGAAGAAAATACATTAAAACGTCTACTGAAAAAGAATAGCTAAAGATCATTTAAAATCAATTTAGAATTCTTAAATTCCTTTAAGTAGCCCAAAAATATGGCTAAAACAAGACTTTAAATCTTAAAAAGAGTCATTTGTAAAAGAAGCGCCAAACAATTCTTGCTTGGCGCTTTTTATTTTTAGGGATACTATTCACAAAGATCGGCTGGTTTAGCTTGAACAGCTTGATCTAATAGGTGAGGATCCAATTGAATTTGGACTCCAATTTTCCCACCAGAAAAATAAATTCTATCGTAATTAAGAGCACTTTGATCAAAGTAGGTGGGAAAGTGTTTTTTCATTCCTAAAGGAGAGCATCCTCCATGAACATAGCCAGTCAACGGCAACAATTGTTTTTGTGGAAGCATTTCCAGCTTCTTTTTTCCCGCTACATGGGCGGCTTTTTTAAGCGAAAGATGAGCATTAGCGGGAATCATGAAGACTACTGGTTCTTTGGTAGGTGTAATGGTCACCAGAGTTTTAAAGACTTGTTCTGGACTAGCCTTTAACAACTCGGCTACGCTTTGAGCGTCTTTAGCTTCTTTAAATTGCAAATCAAAGGCTTCATAGGGCAATTTAAGCGTATCAAGATGACGCATCGCGTTTGTTTTTTTGACTTTCATCCACGATCCTTTCTAGCTTGCGCAATATTTGGCGAGCTGCAGCTGCTTTTGTCATGGAATGATCCATTGCAGTTTTTAGAATGTATTGGTGAGCTTTATCTTCACTCCAGTGGCATAAAGACACTAGCTGCATTTTGGCTTGACTGACAAGCTTTTCGTCTTGGAGTTTGCGTTTTTCCTGATTTAAACTTTCTAATAAACGGCGCTGACTTTGGGCACTTTTGCCTAAATAATCCGCAATTTGAGCCAAGGTGGTTTTTGAGGTACGCGAAGACAGCGTTAAAATGAGCGCATCGCGATATTGATAGCTTAAAGTATCTGTTTTATTTTGGGGACATAAAACTAACGCGCTGGTGTTATGAAGCATGCTCAATTCTAAGACGACTTGTTGTAGGGCCGTGGATTTTGGAGCGAGTTGAGCCACGATTAAATCAAAAGAGGACTGACTCAACAAACGTCTGGCCTGTTCGATGTTTTCGGCTTTGACGATTTTCCACCCGGCTTTGGAAAACACTTCTTCGACATCCGCACTCTCAGAGAGCATTAAAAGACAGCGATTTAGCACACTTCTTCCTCCAAAGCGAGGTAGGTCTTTAAGATTTGGGGATCTACAATTTCTTCCACAAAGACGGATTGATTGGCTAATTGTTTAGCTTCACCTAACGATTGCGCTACGGATGAAAGATTTTCTTTTTCTTGTGGATCCCAATGAAGCCCTTCTTTCAGCCCCTGTAAGCCTGCCAACAGCACGAGTGAAAATACCAAATATGGATTGGAGTTGGAATCGGGTAATCGGACTTCCAAGACATCTTTAGCTAAAGGGGGAATACGCACCATGACATTGCGTAGCGTATCCGAAGCATCAAAGCGACTGGGCGCATTAAAGTGAGTAAAGCGGGCATAGGAATTTGGATCGCTACACATAAAGAGTTGTAGATCAGGCAAATACTTCAAAAGGCCCGCAATAAAGGCATTTTGATGTTCTAATCCCTCTAAAAAACGCACTTGGACATGCATGGCACTACCCGGTTGATCTTTTAAGGGGTTTGGAGAAAAGTCCGCATACAAGCCATTGGAATTGGCCGTAGTGCGCACAATCCATTTAAATAAAGACGCCTCATCAGCAGCTAAAAGAGGTTCGGAGAAATGAAAGTCAATTTCATTTTGTCCAGGACCCGACTGATGATAGGACTTATGAGGATCAAGGCCCATTTCTTCAAGCAACAAACAAATCTCTCGACGAATGTTTTCTCCTTGATCAAGCGGAGCTACATCCATATAACCACCTTGATCAAAAGGCTTTTTAGTGATATTTCCTTGTGCGTCTTTTTCAAACAGATAAAATTCAATTTTAGCAGCCATCAACACATCTAGTCCATAGCCATAAAGCGTTTTGAGAGTATCTTTTAAAAGACTGCGGGTATCGGCTTGGAACAGCGTTCCATCCGGATAATATAAATCACAAACCATATGAATTACCCCGTTTTCTAATGAACGCCATGGTAAATAAATCATTGTAGAGGGATCGGGTTTGATGATCAAATCGGTTCCATGTTCTTGTGCGGCCCATGGGCCAAAAACTTGTGTAGCATCAATGGCTACACCCTTTTCAAAAGCGCGGCGCAATTGGCTTGGCATGATGGACACATTTT
The DNA here is from genome assembly GCA_964615295.1 of uncultured Erysipelotrichaceae bacterium. Taxonomy (GTDB): domain Bacteria; phylum Bacillota_I; class Bacilli_A; order Erysipelotrichales; family Erysipelotrichaceae; genus Allobaculum. The sequence continues at coordinate 5,996 of CAZTNF010000022.1, forward strand.
TCTGAACGCCAAAAGGGGTATAGAAGGCTAAACGAATAAATTTTACGCCTTCATCTTCAACGTATTGTAAAACATCTTCTTTTGTCATACATTTTCCATCTTTCTGTCCTTCAAAAACAATTTAGAAAAACTTCTTATTTCAATCGGCAGTTTTGTGGCCTAGGATTTCATTTTTACTATTGAATATTTGATATCCTTATTCCGCGTTCTTCCCTTCCTGTTTTCTTCCTCTTCTTCGCTTTTTTATTGAGAAGGAAATTTTAAAATGTTTAATTATTGCCTTCTAAAGGTTTAGGGCAAGAAGAATCCATTTTTCTTTCTTCCTTAACCTTTTTAAACCTAAATAAAAAATAAAGAAGAATACGAAATCAGATAAGGATAAAGGAATTTTAAGACATTTTTGGCTGGAAATTGAGCTTTCATTTTCTTTTTTTGAAATGAAAGCCTTTCCACTCAATTTTTCAAGGAACGAAAATGGTTTTTAAGATATTTTATCTTTTAAAAGTATTAAGTTAAACGAAAACTGAACTAAATTGCTTCTTTTAAGAAATAGGATTTGATTGGGTAAAGTGGACTTTTGGGCTTTGCTTTTGGTTCCTTGAGAAGCTCAAAAAAGCTTAAACAAAGAAAAGCGATTTTCTATAAGGTTTTTTTTGAGCTGAGAATTTCTTTGTTTCGTATTAAGGACAAAATTAAAATTTTATAAAAATAGTGTGTTTTGAGCGGCTTTTTTTTGAATTTTTGGCTGATTTTGAGATAACCAAACGGTTTACTGCCTCTTTTCTTGACAGGATTAGGCAAATTCGTGTAAGGTTTCGACAACGAAAGGCAATGGCGCCAAGTGATCCCCCAAAAAAAGGACACCTCTCATACAGAGGATTTTCTTTTGAATTGGTGGATTTGGTTCCATTGCCTTTATTTTTTGTCCACAATCTCACGAGGAGAAAGATTATGAGTACAAATATTGAAAAAATTTTTGGAGAAAACGTATTTGATGACGCCACAATGAAAGAGCGTCTTCCAAAGGAAACATATAGAGAATTAAAGAAAACTATCGATCTTGGCTTACCACTCAACCGCAAAATTGCTAATGCTGTGGCACATGCCATGAAAGTTTGGGCCATTGAAAAAGGGGCTACGCATTTCACGCACTGGTTTCAACCTATGACGGGAAATACAGCCGAAAAGCATGATTCCTTTATTACACCAGATGGTCCTGGAAAAGTCATCATGAGCTTCCAAGGCAAAGAATTGATCAAGGGTGAACCCGATGCTTCCTCTTTCCCAAATGGTGGACTTCGCGCGACATTCGAAGCGCGGGGTTATACCGCATGGGATCCCACAAGCAATGCCTTCATTAAAGAAGGAGTTCTTTGCATTCCCACGGCGTTTGCTTCCTATACGGGACACGCTTTAGATAAGAAAACTCCATTGCTTCGTTCTATGGAGGCCATCAATAAACAAGCTTTGCGCATTTTGCATCTCTTTGGTAATGACGATGTAACGTCTGTAAAAACCACAGTAGGAGCTGAACAAGAATATTTCTTAGTGGATCAAGAATACTTCAATCAACGTAAAGACTTGTCCTATACCGGCCGTACACTTTTTGGAGCGATGACTCCTAAAGGTCAAGAAATGGAAGACCACTACTTTGGAACCATCAAGAGCCGTGTCAAAGACTTTATGGATGAACTCAATATGGAGCTTTGGAAACTTGGGGTAATGGCCAAAACCCAACACAACGAGGTAGCGCCCGCTCAATTTGAAATCGCTCCAATCTTTAGCACTACCAACTTAGCCACCGACCAGAACCAACTCATGATGGAATTCATTCAACGAATTGCCAAAAAACATGGCATGGTCGCCTTGTTACACGAAAAGCCTTTTGAAGGTGTAAATGGTTCCGGAAAACACAACAACTGGTCTATGTCTACCAACACAGGCGTAAACTTGCTAGAACCTGGCGATACGCCTTATGAAAATCTGCAGTTCTTATTGTTCTTAGCGGGCATCGTTAAAGCTGTAGATGAACATCAAGACTTGTTGCGTTTATCGGTTGCTACGGCGGGTAACGATCACCGTTTAGGAGCTAACGAAGCCCCTCCCGCAATCATTTCTATCTTTACAGGAGAAGAACTTGCCGAAGTCATTGAAGCCATTCAACATGACTCTAACTATGGCTCCAAAGACAAATTGTTTATGAATATTGGTGCTGCTGTGCTTCCAAACTTACCCTTGGATACTACTGATCGCAACCGTACCTCTCCTTTTGCCTTTACAGGAAATAAATTTGAATTCAGAATGCCTGGTTCGGCTCAATCTACAGCGGGCATAAATATGGCGATCAACACCGCTTTTGCGGATTCTTTCATGGAGCTAGCTGATGTATTAGAGGCTGCTGATGATTTTGATGTGGCTCTTCACCAATTGCTCCGGGAAACTTTCCTCAATCATTCTCGTATTCTTTTCAATGGCAATGGTTATGCCGATGAATGGGTAGAAGAAGCAGAACGTCGTGGCTTATTAAATCTTAAAACCACTGCGGATGCGATTCCCTATATTAAGACTCCAGCGAACATCGCCCTCTTTGAGCGCCAAGGTGTCTTGTCTAAAGAAGAAGTAGAATCTCGCTATGAAATTTTACTGGAAGAATATGTAAACTTGCTCAACATCGAAGCAGGAACCATGGTAGACATGGCCCGAAAGGAAATCTTCCCTGCCGTGGCCAACTTCCAAGATGCTTTAGCCCAAGCGGCGAGCCGTAAAGCTGCTTTAGGATTGGCGGCTGGTACTCTTTATGAAGTGTCCACCCTCGAAAAAGGATCCACTTTATTGGATCAAGCATTTGTAGCGTGTGAAAATCTTGCGACTCATCAACAACAACTCCAAGCTTTGCCTACTCTTGAAGAGCGCTCTTTCTTCGCCAAAGAAGTCTTGCTTCAAGACATGGAGGCTTTACGGGCTCCTTGTGATGCTTTAGAAACCATTACTTCCAAAGAAGCTTGGCCTTTCCCTTCTTATGATGAGCTGTTGTTTGGCCTTTAAGATTTCCATTTAAATTTCAAGCGGCCGTTTGGCCGCTTTTCCGCATCTGTGTTTCTTTGTTGTATCAAACATCCTGATGAAAATGGGTTTGGTGCAAAGACCTTGAGCTTGTTTGATCAAGCTATGTATGCCTAAAAATTAAAGGAGAAGACTATGTGCACTGTATTTGCGATGGAAACTGACCAGCCTGATCTGAAACAAGTCGAGGCTGCTTTAGATAAAACCCAAAGTCGAGGACCCGATGATCAACGTATCGTCGTTTTACCTCACGCATTGCTTGGCTTTCAACGCTTAACCATCATGGGTGTTGATTCTTCGGGAATGCAACCCTTTTTCTTAGGAAACAATGCTGCCATCTGCAACGGCGAAATCTACGGCTTCCGTGAACTCAAAAAAGAGCTTGAAGCCAAAGGCTATGTGTTCCAATCACATTCCGATTGCGAAATTTTATTGCCTTTGTTTCAAGAATATGGAACAGACATGTTTGCCAAACTTGATGCCGAATTTGCTTGTGTCCTTTACGATGGAACGAATCAATCACTCATTGCCGCTCGCGATCCGATTGGCATTCGTCCTATGCACTATGGCTATACCCCAAGTGGAGAAATTTGTTTTGCCTCGGAAGCCAAAAACTTAGTGGGCCTTGTCCAAGACATTTATCCTTTTCCGCCTGGCCATTATTACAAAGATGGAAAATTTGTCTGCTATCGAGATATAAGTCAAGTGGATGAAGTGGTGAAAGGGGATGTGGATGCCGTTTGTGCCAACATTCACGATCTGCTTGGAGAAGGGGTAAAAAAGCGTTTGGATTCCGATATGCCCCTTGGATTCTTGCTTTCTGGGGGCTTGGATTCTTCCTTAGTTTGTGCCATTGCGGCCCAAGAACTCGATCATCCCATTGAAACCTTTGCCATTGGTATGGACACAGATGCCATTGACTTAAAGTATGCCAAACAAGTGGCTGACTTTATTGGGAGCAATCACCATGAACTTCTCATGAGTCGGGAAGAAGTTTTAGAGGCTTTAGAAGAAGTTATTGCCGAACTGGCCACTTTTGATATCACCACCATCCGCGCTTCGATGGGAATGTACTTATTGTGTAAAAAGATTCGCCAAATCAGCGATGTCCGCGTTTTACTTACTGGAGAAATCTCGGATGAACTCTTTGGCTACAAGTACACGGACTTTGCGCCAAGTGCCCAAGCGTTTCAAGAAGAAAGCCAAAAACGAATGCGGGAGTTACATATGTATGATGTCTTACGCGCGGATCGCTGTATCTCTACGCATTCTATGGAAGCGCGAGTTCCCTTTGGCGATTTGGATTTTGTGAAGTATGTCATGGCCATTGATCCTCAATTAAAGCTCAATACCTATGACATGGGGAAATACTTGTTGCGTCATGCCTTTGAAAAGGATCATTTGCTCCCTGAATCCATCTTGTTCCGTCAAAAAGCGGCCTTTTCCGATGCGGTTGGCCATTCCATGGCGGACGATCTCAAAGCCTATGCCCAAGAACAATACACCGATCAAGATTTAGCTCAAGCAGCTAAAAAATACCCCTATGCTACGCCCTTTACCAAAGAATCTTTGCTCTATCGCGATTTGTTTGAAAAATACTATCCAGGACAAGCCCATATGATTGCCGGATTCTGGATGCCCAACAAAGAGTGGGAAGGCTGCGATGTCAATGACCCCTCTGCCCGCGTTTTGGCCAACTATGGCGAAAGCGGAGTCTAGAAAGAAGGAATTTGTGTATGAATGAATTGATTAAAGAACACGATGCCTGTGGAATTGGGGTGGTGTGTCAAATCGATGGGCGCAAGTCCCATACGGTCGTTGACCAAGCCCTTCATATTGTCGAAAAACTCGAACATCGTGCTGGAAAAGATGCTTCAGGAACGGTAGGTGATGGCGTAGGAATTTTGTTGCAAATTTCTGATCGTTTCTTTGAACAAGCCGCTTTAAAAGATGGCATTGTCTATACGCCTAATCATCATACGGGAGTGGGGATGTTCTTCTTTCCTCAAAACGAGTTGGAACAAAACCAAGCTAAAAAGCTCTTTGCCACCATCGCTCAAAAGGAAGGATGCAAAGTTCTAGGCTGGCGCAAGGTCCCGGTGCGAGAGGAAATCTTGGGCCAAAAAGCCTATGAATGCATGCCTTCCATTTGGCAAGTATTTTTAAAACGCCCAGATTCGATACATACCGCTAAGGAATTCGATAAATTGCTCTACATTGTGCGTCGTGAATTTGAAAAAAGCTGCCCAAATACCTATGTGGCTTCGCTTTCCTGTCGCACAATTGTTTATAAGGGGATGTTTTTAGTAGACCAATTGCGTCGCTTTTATGAAGATCTTCAAGATCCAAATTACCAAAGTGCTATCGCCATTGTTCACTCACGTTTCTCCACCAACACTACCCCTTCTTGGAAGCGAGCCCATCCCAATCGTCTCATCGCCCATAATGGAGAAATTAACACCATTCGTGGAAATGCTAACCGAATGTTGGCGCGCGAAGAGTCGATGGCTTCTCCTCTCATTGATGAGCAATATAAACGTGTCTTACCTGTCATCAATCCAGATGGTTCCGATTCGGCCATGCTCGATAATACGTTGGAGTTTCTAATGATGAACGGCATGGATTTGGCCAAAGCGGTCGCTATTTCTATTCCAGAGCCATGGAAGCATGTGCCCATGGCTCAAGAGAAAAAGGATTTTTACCACTATTATGCAACCATGATGGAGCCTTGGGATGGTCCAGCGGCCATTTTGTTCTCTGATGGAGAAGTGTGTGGAGCAGTGCTTGACCGCAACGGATTGCGTCCAGCTCGTTATTACATCACGAAGGATGGCTTATTTATCTTGTCTTCTGAAGTCGGAGTATTGGATTTACCTGCCGAGGATATCGCTATAAAATCGCGCTTAATGCCAGGAAAAATGTTGCTGATCGATACTGTGCAAGGTCGCATGATTCCGGATGAAGAACTCAAAATGAGCTACGCTTCCAACAATCCCTATGGCGAATGGCTCAATCTCAAACTACTTCATCTTGAAGATCTCAAAGCACCCGATAAAAAGCCACGGATGCATAGTCAAGCCTTACGCGATCAGCTGTATCGCGTCTTTGGCTACACCTATGAAGATGTCAACGATCAAATCTTGCCGATGGCCAAAAATCGCAAGGAACCCGTAGCCAGCATGGGAACAGATGTTCCCCTTGCTTTGTTGTCCAAATTACACCCAAGTCTGTTCCATTACTTCAAACAGCTCTTTGCTCAAGTCACGAACCCCCCTATTGACTCTCTGCGTGAAAAAGTCGTAACCGATACCACCATCTATATTGGAAGTTCGGGCAATTTATTGGAGGAAAAAGCAGGCAACTGCGCCATGCTTGAAATCAACCATCCCATTTTAGATGCACGGGATATGGATAAAATTCGGGGGTTGGATAAACCTGGTCTTAAATCGCGCGTCATCTCACTATTGTTTTATAAGGGAATGCCCTTAAAGGATGCGATCGATCAGCTCTTCATCGAATGCGATCGAGCTTATCGGGATGGTTGTTCGATTTTGATCTTGTCCGATAAAGGTGTTGACGAAAGCCACATGGCCATTCCTAGCCTTTTAGCGGTTTCGGCTTTAGAGCAATATTTGGTTCGCACCAAAAAGAAAACGGCGATGTCTATTTTACTAGAAAGTGCAGATCCCAAAACGGTTCACGAGTTTGCCGCTCTGTTGGGTTTTGGCGCCAGTGCTATTTATCCTTATTTGGCTCATGAATGCATTGAAGAACTCATCGACAAAGACATCTTGGATAAAGAACCCTCCAAAGCCATTGAAGACTATAATCAAGCGATTTTGGATGGCATTGTCAAAATCGCTGCTAAGATGGGAATTTCCACCTTGCAGTCATATCAAGGAGCACAAATCTTTGAAGCAGTTGGCATCTCCAAAGACGTTATCGATGCCTATTTCACCAATACGCAATATGAAATGGGGGGAATTGGCTTAAAAGAGATCGAAGAGGATTTGTTGTGGCGACACACCCGAGCTTTTGATCCCCTTGGCTTATCCGTAAATACCTCCCTTGATTCCATTGGCTTTCATAAGTTGCGTTCTGGTAAAGGGAAAGAAGACCATTTATACGATCCTAAAGCGATTGTCATGCTTCAAAAAGCGACAAAGGATGGGGATTATGCCTTGTTCAAAGAATACTCTGAAATGATTCATGATCCCGCTCGTCCTCATAATTTGCGCAATTTATTCAAACTCAAAGCAGGAAATCCCATTCCTTTAGAGGAAGTTGAACCAGTTGAATCGATCGTGCGACGCTTCAAAACGGGGGCGATGTCCTATGGCTCTATTTCCCAAGAAGCCCACGAATGTATGGCCATAGCGATGAACACTTTAGGCGGTCGATCCAATTCGGGTGAAGGAGGCGAGCGTGCCGAACGCTATGGTACCAATAAAAACTCCGCCATCAAGCAAGTCGCCTCAGGGCGCTTTGGGGTAGATTCAGCCTACTTATGTTCCGCCAATGAAATTCAAATTAAAATGGCTCAAGGCGCTAAACCAGGAGAAGGAGGCCATTTACCTGGCCAAAAAGTTTATCCTTGGATTGCCCAAACCCGTTGTTCTACCCCAGGAGTTACGCTTATTTCTCCTCCCCCTCATCACGATATTTATTCCATTGAAGATTTGGCTCAATTGATTTTCGACTTGAAAAACGCTAACCGCCAAGCCCGTATTTCTGTGAAGCTTTGTTCCGAAAATGGTGTCGGAACAGTTGCTTGTGGTGTCGCTAAAGCGGGTGCGAGTGTCATTCTCATTTCGGGCTACGATGGTGGTACAGGTGCTGCTGGTCAATCTTCCATTCATCATGCGGGCTTGCCTTGGGAGCTTGGCTTAATGCAATCGCACAAAGCTCTTTGCGAAAACGGTCTGCGCCAACAAGTTATTTTGGAAACGGATGGCAAATTGATGTCGGGAAAAGACGTGGCCATAGCAGCTCTTTTAGGTGCTGAGGAATACGGTTTTGCTACAGCACCGCTTGTTACTATGGGTTGTCGCATGATGCGTGTTTGTTCCTTGGATACCTGTCCTTTTGGTGTGGCCACGCAAAATGAGGAGTTACGCAAACGCTTTAAAGGTAAACCTGAATACGTGATGAACTTCATGCGCTTTACTGCGATGGAACTGCGAGAAATCATGGCTGAGCTTGGTTTTCACACTTTGGATGAGATGATTGGACATGCTGAATTGCTCGAAGTCGATGAAACGATTACACCTCGTGCTTCTTTAGCGAATTTGGATGAGTTGTTGAAAGGGATTGAACCCATCTGTCATCAAAAAGATCAAGCGTATGATTTCCAATTGGAAAAATCTCTCGATCTCGATGTGGTGCTTCCCACATTGCAAAAAGCGATTAAGCGCCGTTCCCCCGCTAAAATGGAAGTCGACATCTGTTCGACAAACCGTACATTCGGTACGATTTTAGGTTCTGAGATCACCAAATCCTTGCGAGAGAATGAAACAATTCCAGCAGACGTATGGCAGGTTAAAGCGAAAGGTGGAGCGGGACAAAGCTTTGGAGCTTTTATTCCTCAAGGCTTGCGCTTAGAGTGTGAAGGGGATGCCAATGACTACTTTGGTAAAGGCCTTTCTGGTGGTACTCTTGCAATTTATCCGCCTATGGTTGAGGGCTTTGAAGCGAAGGATAACGTCATTATTGGTAATGTGGCCTTATATGGAGCCACCAAAGGAAAAGCTTTCATCAACGGCAAAGCCGGCGAACGCTTTTGTGTACGCAATTCTGGAGCCATTGCGGTTGCAGAAGGCTGTGGCGATCATGGCTTAGAGTATATGACCGGAGGTATTGCGGTGGTTTTAGGCCCGACAGGGAAAAACTTTGCTGCGGGTATGAGCGGCGGCATTGCGTATGTCTTGGATACTGATCACACGCTTTATACTCGAGTTAACCAAGAACTTGTCGACATTGAAAGTGTAGAAGCACGTCAAGATATCGAAACTCTGCAAACGCTTCTCAAGGAACATGTCGCCGCTACCCATTCGAAACAGGCCCAAGAGATCTTGGCTCATTTTGAAGAGATGCTTCCTCATTTCAAGAAAATTGTGCCTAGAGACTATCAACATATGAAAAACCAGATCAAGCATTTAGAAGATCGTGGATATCCTAAAGAAGAGGCAACGCTCAAAGCCTTTCGCATGGTGCATCCACAATAGAAAGGAGCGCAAAAGATGGATAAAAACTTTGGCTTTCTACAATACAAGCGTCAAGACGATCCGATTGTAGAACCGAAAGAGCGTTTGGAATCCTTTCAAGAATTTCATCGTCCGCTCAACGTCAAACAACGGCGTCAACAAGCCGCTCGCTGCATGCACTGTGGCGTTCCTTTTTGCCAGTCTGCCCTCGAGCTCAAAGGCATGACGACTGGATGCCCGTTGCACAATTTAATTCCTGAATGGAATGAGGAACTGTTTTTAGAAAATGATCAATACGCCTTAAGGCGTTTGTTGAAGACCAATCCTTTTCCTGAATTCACCAGTCGTGTTTGTCCTGCCCTTTGTGAAAAGGCATGCATCAATGGAATTGATTCCAAACCTACAACTGTTCATGATAATGAGTTTTACATCATCGAAAATGGCTTTCAAAAAGGCTGGGTGAAGCCCGCCGAAATTTTAGAGCGCACCAGTAAGAAAATTGCGGTGATTGGTTCTGGCCCTTCAGGCCTGAGTGCCGCCGATTCTCTCAATAAGCGTGGTCATACCGTAGATGTCTATGAACGAGAAGATCATCCGGGGGGGCTTTTGATGTATGGCATTCCCAACATGAAACTCGACAAGTCCGTGGTGGATCGCCGCCTTTCCTTAATGGAAGAGGAAGGAGTTCGTTTCATCACCAACACTGAAGTCGGTCAAGATCTCTCTTTAGACGAACTTGAATCAAAGTACGATGCCATTATTTTAGCCACAGGGTCGACGAAGCCTCGTGCACTTGGCGAAGTTGATCCTTCCTTGGATGGAGTTTATTACGCTGTGGATTTTCTCAAACAAACCACGAAGGATTTGCGTGCCAATCGGCCTTGGAGCATCAATGCTAAAGATAAGCATGTCATCATTGTGGGCGGTGGAGATACTGGCAACGATTGTACAGGAACTGTTTTACGGCAAAATTGTCAGTCGGTTACCGCTCTAGAAATGATGCCAAAACCACCTGTTGAACGTTTGGACAGTAATCCTTGGCCTGAATGGCCCAAAGTATTAAAAGTGGATTATGGCCAATCAGAAGCGATGGAACGCTTCCACGAAGATCCTCGTCGTTTCTCGACTACAATTCAAGAAGTCTTCTGTGAAGAAGGTCGCATCATTGGAGTACAAACGATAGAGCTTGGCCCTGACTTTCAACCCATTGAAGGCACTGAACAAATTCTACCTTGTGATTTATTGCTCATTGCTGCAGGCTTTGTAGGGGTGGAAGAATCCCTTAAAGAGGCCTTTGATTTGCCAATCACTTCACGAAATACGATTTTGTGTGAGGCGGATGGCTATCGCATTCACGATAATCTCTTTGCCTGTGGAGATTGTAAAAAAGGCCAGTCCCTTGTCGTATGGGCTTTAAATCAAGGCCGTGAGTGTGCCCGAGAAGTCGATGAATACTTAATGGGTTACTCCAATATTGAATAATCGTCAATGTATTTAGAGATGGTACATTAAAGCCTTCTCTTTTGTTTCTTTTAAAGGTCTAGGATTACCCGTTATGAAGGGACATATCCTAGGCCTTTTTTTATACTTTAAATTCACCTAAATTTTAGAGCGATTAAAAAAAGAGGAAGAATAAAGAGATTTAACTCCACTCAGTTTGATAAAGGGAGAAAACTAAGGAAAGATAACTTAATTTTCCTCGTTCTAAAAATGAAACTAGTTCGAGCTAGATATTTGAAAAGAAAATAGATAAATTTAACCAAAAACAGGACTAAGATTGAAATAATTCCCATTTAGACATGAACCTTTGGAAAATAATCAGTATCATTATTTTATAAAAATAAAATATAGTGATATTTTTTAAATAAATTAATTTAAAATATAAATGGGTTATCTAATTTTTTATCCATTAGTCACTTGATTTAAACTATTAATTTTTAAAATAAATTGAGTTTTAAAAATATATTTTATATTTATATTTCGATTCATACATCTATTATCTAAAAGCAATCTTTAAATCTTGAACATTTTAGAGATATGAATTAGTCATGTAATTGGAAAAAAATATGAATAAAATATTGTCTTTTCTTACAGCTTTTACCTTTGATTCTCTGGCTTATCTTGTTTAGGCTAATGCTGATCTTATATTTATGAAATTCCAACTGGAAGATATGGTGGAACAAGAAAATACCTTTCCAACCTTACTCACTAAACAGGAATTTATAAAATCTTTAGAAGACCAAAAGGAGATATATTATGGAAATGATTGCTAAATTTAATAATGTTGAGATTTATCCCGATTATAATAAGCCAGTAGTACATGCTTGGTATGAGGGAGAGATGGCAACTTTTGATATAGTTACTTGTCAAATTGTTGAAGGATCTATTCAGCGCTATATAATTATAATTATTGTTATATGGATCGTAAAACATCAAGGGGATCTTTGGGACATGTTCAAGAAGAAAAAATTTAAATATATTCCTACTAAGGATTTTTAGAGTGAAAAATGACAGCTAATTATGCTGAATTGAATAGAAGATATAATTATGGGAAACTAATCTATTTAGTCGCAGAGTTATTAAGTAATAATGAAAAGGATCTATTGAAAAAATTCGATTATATTAATCAAACCCCTAAAAAGAAAAATTGTAGAAAAAGATTTAGAAGAGTTTAGTCCTGAAGATTTGGTGCACCTTTATTAGGGGCCATGAGTAAGAATAAGCCTTCTTTATATATGTGAGATGGATCATTATAGTAAAGGTTTAAGTGGTAAAGAATGGGCAAATTGATCGATATGATGTTTGGAAAGTGCTTCGAGAAAAAATTTTAGTATTTTACCTGAAAGAGATATTTTTAAAGGAGAATGGGATGAAGCAGATTAAATATATAATGCGGTTATTTGCAGGATTTATATTATTTTTTATGGCTGGCTGTTCATCTAATGGAAATCAATTAAAGGCTATAAATGATCAGGAAAGTTATCCTGTTATATCCAAAATAATGAGAAACCCTACCGCTAAGGATATAGGCTATGAATGCAACATTTATTTAAATTGGAAATTGTCGACTATTTATAAAGTTGAAATCAATCTCCTATATTTTCTGAATCAGGCAACAGGGAATATAGAATATATGGATTCGAATCCAATTATTATATTATGGGAAAATAACAATATAATTGGTGTTAACCAAATACCTGAAAATATGGATGGAAATAAGAAGATTATCCAATACATAGAGGCTCAATACGATGAGAGGGATCAATCTTTGAAAGTGAATTTCGACGTTGAAGTCGTTAATAATAATTATAAGGCGATGAGTAAGCAAGGATCCATAATATTACAAATAGATATAGAAAAATTGGAATTTACAATCAAAGAATATTCACTTCACTAACCATCCCAAGAATAACAGCTGTCCGTTTTAGAACTCCTTAATAACCTATACTAGCCTTCAAATGAGTAAGCAATTGCTCATTTGAAGGCTTTTTATGTAGAAGCGTGTCTGTGCCTGAGAAGTAGATGAACGTTTAATGGGATAACATCGAATATTCTTCCTCAAAAAAATTAAAAAAGTGGCCTGAACAAGCAAGTTCTAACCACTTTTCTTATGCAATTTTTGAATTTTAAGCTCATGCTAAAAAAGAGAAAATGAGTTTAAATTGGACAAACAGGAATGGTCCGATATTCATTTTATAAAATTTACTGCGAGAGGTGGATGATGTTTTGGATTTTTTCCCAGCTCTTTTTCCGGATAGCCAACGGCTAAGGCAAGAAGCGGTTCAAATCCTTCTGGGAGTTCTAAAACATCGGTATGATCCAATTCTGGAAACAATCGCATTGATTCCAAAGCTCCCCACATATAGACACTTCCAAGGCCTAAATTTGTGGCCTCTAGATGCATCTGGTTTGTAATGGTGGTGACATTGGCCCATTCAATTCCCTCTTGCACATTTTGTTTTCGATGAGAAATAAAAAATACAGTTGGAGCACCGTAAAACAAGTTTGGTCTCTTACTGCTGGCCCCTTTATCGGTGACGGTATCCCCAGCAATTTCTTTTACCTTCTCTTTTGAAGAAAATCTTTTCCAAGCCGCTTCACACAAATACAAAAGCTTTTTTTGATCTTGCATCACTGTAATATGAATGTCTTTATACAAATTACTACCCACTGGAGCTTGATTCGCCGCTGCTAAAATGGCATTAATTTGTTGGTCATCAATCTGTTTTTCCAAATACTTTCTAGTGGACTGACGATTACTCAATACTTGGTCAAATTCCATACCTATTTTCCTCCTGATCTGCTTTTATCTTCTCTTCAGGGCTTTTAACTTTTCTCTGCCCTTCTCGATTTATATCGTGGAGTTGATATAAAAATGCTACTGTATATCTGA
>CAZTNF010000023.1:0-18837 GCA_964615295.1 uncultured Erysipelotrichaceae bacterium
TCTTTTAAGACTACTTTTGGCATACTACAACCCCCCTTCCCGAATCAACAATCTTTATTATAGAGAAACAGCTAAGAATTTCAACTCTCTTTTTAGGAAAAAAGAGCCGAAATCCACTCCTTTTCTTGCCTTTTTCATCGATTTAATGATCCCAAAATCCAAGTTTATTTGGTGTTTCCCTAAACTGACTGGTTCCCAAAAGCCAGCTCTACAAGGGCCGATTATACGCTTGAAAAAATAAAAAAGCTAGAGAACCTTCTCTAGCTCTACTCTTAAGTGAGGGTTTCCTCGTTTTCTTTAGGTTGGATCAAACGCTTTAAGCATTCACGAGCCACGTTGTTATCGCCAGCCCAAGGAGCTCGTCCATTTTCCCGATACATAAATACTTCATCTCCTTTTCCAAGCAACAACACTGTATCGCCTTCGTTAGCCGATTCAATGGCTTGGCGAATGGCTTCATAGCGTTCTGGAATGAAGACATTTTGAACGGTTTTCATCCCAGAACGAATTTCCTTGGCAATTTCTGCAGGATCTTCATCACGGGGATCATCCTCAGTTAAATACACCGCATCGCAATATTTATCGGCAAGTTCACCAAATACCTTGCGTTTGGGTTTATCGCGTTTTCCTGCTGAGCCAAAGACCGCGATCAATTGGGAATTAGGACGAGTAATCATGCGTCCAAGTTCAAACATTTTTTGCATGCCATCAGGAGTATGGGCAAAATCGACAATGACATTAAAGTTTTGTCCTTCATGAATTTGCTCTAAACGACCAGGTACTTGGGGAATAGTTTTCGCTTTTTGAAGGATCGAGACCAAATCTTGTTGTTTATCAGTTTCATGCACGGCAGCAATTGCTGCCAACAAATTGTATAAATTGAATTCCCCCACCAAATTAGACGAAACGGGATAAATGGTTCCACCATACACCAAATCAAATTGAATGGAACCTGCATCCATTTTGATGTTGATGGCCCGATAGTCGGCTTCTCTTTTGATTCCATAGGAAATAGTGGGCGCTAAAGAAGCGGCTTTCAGTTCGTCATACTTGGGATCATCGGCATTTAAAATGGAGACTCCATCTGGTTTTACTCGACTTTTGAACAACCGCTCTTTAGCTTCAAAGTACTTTTCCATCGTGCCATGAAAGTCCAAGTGATCATAGGTAAAATTGGAAAACACTGCGCAATCAAAATCGATCCCTTCAACGCGATGTTGGGCTAAACCATGCGAAGACACTTCCATAGCACAAGCTCTCATTCCCGCATCGACCATCGAACGCAAGGTCTTTTGCAAAAAGAGGGTATCGGGAGTAGTTAAATCGGGAGCAAAAGTGTTGTTGCCATAAGCAATCGCAATAGTACCGATGTAGCCACAAGGCGTTTCAGGTTCTACAAAATGACGAATGATGTTGGCAATGGTGCTTTTGCCATTTGTACCCGTGATTCCATACATGGTCATCGCTGCACTTGGACGATTGTAAAAAATGCGCGCTGCTTGATTGAGCGCGTCCACTGTATCGTCAACGCGAATATAAATGGCGCCTCCTCTAGGCGTATCAATGGGTTTGGAATGGACAATTGCAATCGCCCCTCGGTCGATGGCTTGATCGATAAAATCGTGCCCATCAAAAGTCATTCCTGGCAAACAAAAATACATATCGCCAGGATTCACAGTGCGCGAATCAAAAGAAAGTCCCTGAATATTGATGGTGGGAACATTTTTAAACATTTTAGAGAGTCGCATAAGACGTTCGGACAAAAAGGCTCCTAAGTTTAGGAGGAGGAATGACCGAACTCTCCTTTCTGTCAAAATCCTTTTCCTTCCTCAAGGTGTACTGCTTGCACTTTCTTAAGAAAAGGGATGCCTACTTGGCATCAAAATGCGCAATATATCGCTCATTTTCAATAGCAGTCATTTTAACATGAATCCGCCCATGTAAATTCGTATCGCTTTGAATTTGGATGGGATGATATTGAGCCGTATAGCCGATATACCATCCCGGATGATTGGGATCTTCGCGTTCAACGAGCATCTGGGAGGTCGTAAAGCGCTCCATGTCCGCTTGGCGTAGAGTTTTGGATAAAGCCAAAAGCGAATTGGTACGCTCTTTGACTAGGGTTCCATTCACAAATCCATCCATTTGGTCAGCTTGCGTTCCCTTGCGTCTTGAATAGGGAAAGACATGTAAAAAGGAGAAGGCACAATCTTGGAGGGTTTGCTTGGTGGTTTCAAATTCCTCATCGCTTTCGCCAACAAATCCTGTGATGACATCGGTGGAAATGGAGATGTTGGGAACCTTTTGACGAATCACACCCAAGCGTTCTTTAAACTGAGCCACACTATAGGGTCGATGCATACGAGCCAGCGTGCGATCATCTCCCGCTTGAATGGGAATATGCAAATGGGGCAAAATGCGTGGATTATGAGCCATTAAATCGAGCAATTCATCGCTTACTTCTGTAACTTCAATACTTGATAAACGATAACAAACTTCTAATGGAGTGTTATCTAGAAGAAGCTTTAACAAATCCACTAAATTCGTTTGGCGAAAATGATACCGGCCTGTATGAATACCCGTAAGGACAATTTCTAAGTGACCATGGTTGACGAGACCTTTAGCACTTTCCACCACTTTTTCGGGAATTTGGCTGCGTTCCGGCCCACGCGCTAAAGGGATTTGGCAATATGTACAGTATTGGTTACAACCATCTTGAATCTTTAAGAATGCACGATGTTGCCCTTCAAACAAGCCAATAGGCATGTCTTCAAATTGGGTTAAGTCCGCAATGTTTTCCACGAGATCGTTTTCTTTGCCTTGTCTAGCTTGTTCGATGCGCTCGACGAGTTCATTTTTATGAGCAGCCCCTAAAATTAGATCCACCCCTAATGCTTCACGTTCTTCTTTGGAAAGCGTTTGAGGATAACATCCTACCACTACCACAAAGGCTTCAGGATGTTCGCGCCGCAACCGTCCAATGCGGCGGCGCGATTTTGCAGCGGCGGTGTTAGTGACGGTACACGTATTGACCACAATTAAGTCCACAGGCGTATTTGGATCTGGGCTTTTTTCAATGGGTTGATACCCTGCTTTTTCCAATATCTCGGTATAAAAAGCAGATTCGTATTCATTGACCTTGCACCCAAGGGTTTCGAGTTCAAAGTGCTTCAAAATCGGTTTCCTTTCCAGTTAGGCTGCCTAAGTTGACTTGGCTCCAAGCGTAGTCGGCACAAGCCAAGACGTAACAAGCAGCTGTTTCAGCGCGCAAAATGCGAGGCCCAAGAGAACAAGGCTCAAATCCCATTTCTTCAAGCTTCAAGGCTTCTTGTAGAGTAAAGCCTCCTTCTGGACCGATCACAAACGTGATGGAAGCTTGCTGCTCATCAAGCTTTTCTAATGCCAAACAAAGAGGATGATTTTGGTTTTCTTTCTCCCAAGCGCAGATGTTGATCGCGCTTTTGTATTTAGTTAAGTCTAATACCCGACAGGGATGTTCGATTTGCACCAAACTCGTTCGATTAGATTGACGACAAGCGCCTTCTACAATGCTTTTCCAGCGGGTCATTTTGCGCTCAATTTTTTTGTCTTCCAGTTGAATGACGGTGTTTGTACTCATAAAGGGGACAATGCGCGTAGCTCCAAGTTCCGCCGCTTTTTGAAGCATCCACTCAAATTTATCCACCTTGATCAAGGCGATACAAAGGGTGATTTCTAAATTGGACGTTTCTTGAAGTGGCAATTCTTCCACTACTTCCAAATATGGTTTAGTGGTGAGATGCCCCAAAAAGAGATGCTGATTGCCATCCACAAGACGAATGGATTCCTTAGGCGTGGTACGCAAGACATCAAAGAGGTGATGAGCAATTTTTTCTTCTAAGACAATGATTTGACCAATTTCGAGAGGCTCAGAGCAAAAGATTTGTTTCACTATTTTTTCTCCGATTCACTCATGGCTAAAAGGGCTCGCACATCGTGGCTTTTGAGTTTACGGTATTCACCAGGACGCAATTGGCTCACCTCGACAAAGCCAAAACGTGAACGATGCAAGCGACGCACTTCATGACCTAAAGCTTCCATCATATTTTTGACTTGGTGATTTTGCCCCTCATAAATGGTCAAGTCAAATAAAGTTCGATCTCTAGCGTAATCCTTGTTGCGAATAAAGACTTGCGCAGGCGCAAAGGTTTGACCTTTCCAAGAAAATCCTTTACGAATCTTCTTGATGTCGTCTTCACTGAGCATTCCTTGTAAATTCACCTCATAGGTTTTGGGTAAGTGGTAGCGAGGATGCATCATTTTGTTGGCAAATTTGCCATCGTTCGTCATCAAAAGAACTCCGCTCGTGTCGTAATCTAAGCGACCTACAGGATAGACACGAGGAGAGTCAGGAACATAGTCCATGACTGTTTTTCGGTCTTTATCGTCTTTAACGGTAGTTACACACCCCTTAGGTTTGTTGAGGACATAGTATACTTTTTCCTCTTTGGAAAGAAGCATGCCATTCACCATAATGCGATCGTTTCCACTGACCTTCGTTCCAAGCGTAGTGACGGTTTGGCCATTGACTTTCACTTTTCCCGCTAAAATCAGCTCTTCCGCTTTTCGTCTTGAACAAATGCCCGATTGGGCGATTACTTTTTGAAGTCGTTCCATGGATTAAACCTCCTCGTATCTAGATTTTTATTTTTCTAAGAAACTAAACTTGAAAAGTCTTTTTATAATCAGCGCCTTTGGTCCTAGAAATAGAAAAAAGGTGGGTTTTAAAATTTGAAATGGCCAGAAAAAGAAAGATACCAGATACTTTTCCAGATGGACTTTTTTCTTCATTTTAGAGGTAAGCCAAGGGAGAAATAAGAAAAAGCTCGCCCCGTTTTTGATCACTAGGGCCTCGGAGAGTCCTTAATAGGTATTTTTAGCTTTTGATGTCCTTCTCAACTCCTTTTTAAAGACCTAATTCCAAAGGTGGAAACGAAGTGACAAGAATTGGTCCAAAAATGAAGGCACGAACATAACCAAGCCTATTCTTCTCTTAAGATGTGCGAAGTTTGCCCCTTTATCAACTTCACCACCTTATGAATTCCAAATCAAAAGATCAAAGTCATAGATATGTCTATGAGTTGCTGTGAGCGCTTTTCTCTCCATTGACTAATACTTTACGCTGATATTAGGGATACGGTACCACAATAATTTGGTGGGAATAGGGACAATGATAAATCACTTGTGGTGGCTTTAATAGTTCATAAAATCCAGATTGGATCCCATGACGTTAGTTTTAAGTTGTGGACAGAAATATTAGATCATCCCCTGAAAGCGAATGCAATCTTGCCATTTTAAATGGGTAAAATCACAATTCGTTCGTTAAAAGTGAGTTTTTATAAAAATGAAGAAAGGAAGATGAAACCTCCCCTTTAATAGGATCTCATCTCTAATAAAAAGCTTTTCGAAGAAAAAATAGAAATTTAATTTTGAATTCAGAATATTTTTTAAAATTAATCCCCCTTTCATATTTAATTTAAAAAAATAGAATGAAAACTATAGTTTCTTTGCGTGAGGGGATTAGAGTGTTTAAAATTTTGGAAGAATCTATAACGATTTAAATATTTATATAGTGAGTAACTAAGGAGGGAGACAATGAAACGGGCTATTTGGTTTTTAGTGGCTACTCTTTTCCTTTTATTGGTCATTGAACCCAATCTCACTTATCAAGTGCATGAACCCTTAGCTAAAATTCCTATCTACGATGAGAATGCACCCTTTCGCACTAACAACGATGTGGAAACCCCACTGGCCAAGTCCAATGCTTTGATCTATATCGATCCTGCTCGGGGAGGAAAAGACACTGGGTATAGAGGAGCAGGGCAGATGGCGGAAAAAGATTTGTTGATGCAACTCGCTTTAGCTATTGGCGATGCGCTTGAAAAAGCGGGGTATCGCATTGAATATGGTCGCTGGTATGACAACGTCCCTGCTTGTAGTGATGAAGAAAGCTGTGAAAACGCCCGTCTTCAAGAAGCTAAAGATCTTCAAGCGGATTATGTGTTGGCTTTAGCGATGAATCAAGATTCTTCTTTGCATCGAGGTTATTCGCTTTTTACCCAACCCAATGCGACTTTAGAAGCTCTCGCCAATGAATTGGCTACTCAAATTCAAATTACGAGTTACTCAAGTTTTGAAGGCATCGATACTGATCACTACTTATCCTTTCCCGTGTTACGGGATTCCTCTATTCCCTCCATCCTTTTACAAGCAGGCTACATCACCAATCCCTCGGATTACACCAAACTGGTCGATACTAAGTTTCAAACTCGATTAGCCAATGCGATTGCCCAAGCTTTTTTGAATACCATTGACTAGTTTCAAACGCCTCTATTAAACAAGAAGTCCAAAAAAAGTTGTGAAAATGGCTTTCAAGAAAATTTTTCTTAAAAGTTTCACTTAGTGTACGATTTTCAGGGATCTTTAGGCGGACTTTGGATTTTTCAATTTTTTTCTCTATCAGAAGAATTTAAGAAGCCTACAATAACTAATAAAGAAAGAAATTACCCATCTTGGACGGTGGGAAATTGAGGATTGTATGAGTACAAAAGACATTTTCCACGGTCACATTTTTTCCGTAGTTCAAAAACAAATGGATGTCAATGGACAATGGCTTTGGCGTGACATCGTTGTCCATCCAGGAGGTGCAGCGGTGTGTGCGATCTTAGAGAATAAGATTTTATTGGTCAAACAAAGCCGAGCTGCACTCAATGGGCAAGAAACCTTGGAAATTCCAGCAGGAACTCTTGATCCAGGTGAAGCACCTGATGTAACGGCTTTACGTGAACTCAATGAGGAAACGGGCTATACGGCCGATCATCTCTCTTTGATCAGTGCGTTTTGGCCTACTCCTGGCTACGATACGGAAGTGATCTACGTATATTACGCCCACAATGTACAAAAAGCGTCCCATCGTTTGGCGATGGATGACACAGAAAACATCACCTTGGTTTGGATGGATTTAGAAGAAGCCTATAGTAAAGTCAAAGACCAAACCATTCGAGATGGAAAAACCATTTTAGCCATTCAACACGCTATGCTACAAAAAGCGGGATGGTAGGCTAAGAGGATAGCTTTTTTAAAAGCCTCTTCTCTCTAATATGGGAGTGAAAGCCAAAGAGAAGGTTTGTTTTCTTGGCTTTTGAAAGGTAAAACGAAGAAAACAAATTTTCCCTTTTGAAATTGAGTAATCTTACTGGTGAGAAGAGATCAAAACGATAGACCACAGAAAGGAGAACTCCATTGCAAAACTTTATTTTTATTTCCCCAAACTATCCAGAAAACTATTGGATGTTTTGTCGAGGATTGAAAAAAGCTGGTGTTCGCGTGTTAGCAGTCATTGATACCGACTATGACAACCTTAAACCGGAATTAAAAGAAAACATTGATGATTGTTATAAAGTTTCCTCTTTCCATGACTATGAAGAAGTGTATAAAGCCGTGGCTTTCTTTGCTTATAAGTATGGAAAACCGGATTGGATTGAATCCAACAACGAAGCTTGGCTTACCTTGGATGCCCACTTGCGCGATGACTTTAATGTGAAGTCTGGCTATTCTTTGAAAGAAATACAAGTGTTCCAATCCAAATCGGGTATGAAGTCCTTTTATGAAAAGGCTGATATTCCAGTAGCGCCTTATGCCTTACCCGCCACTTTAGCGGATGTAGAAAAATTCGCCAAAAAATATGGTTATAACCTCGTCTTAAAACCCGATGTAGGAGTAGGTGCCAGCCACACTTGGCATATTCACAATAAAGAAGAATTGAAAAAATTTTGGGAAGAAGCTCAAAAGCTCAATCAACAAATGATCGTCGAAACCTTTGTCGATGGCAGCATTCAAACCTTAGATGGTCTGGCCGATAAGGATGGAAACATTCGTTTCTTAGCGAGCATGGGCTATGTATCCAATTGCATGGATTCCGTGCAAAATCACGATTCCATTGGATCTTATTACAACTTTGATATTTCCGAAAAAGACCGTGAAATTGCTCAGAAAGTTGTCAAATCCTTTGGTATTCGCAATCGTTTTTTCCATGGAGAATACTTTGTGTTGAATTCTGATCACAAAGGTCTTGGAAAGAAAGGCGATTTAATCGGCCTCGAAATGAACTTCAGACCACCTGGAGGATTCTGCCCCGATTTGATCAACTACAGTTATGATATCGATGTATACGACTTATGGGCCCAAGTGTTGATAAATCAAGCTTGCTCCGATTATGAAAAAGCCAAATATTCTGCAGGATTTGTGGGTCGCCGCAACGGCTTGGACTACACGTATTCTTTAGAAGAATTAACGGGCAAATACCAAGACGAATTGCTTGGGGTAGAAGTTTTACCTCCCGCCTTTGCCAATACGATGGGCGATGTTACTATCAAAACACGTTTCACTTCTCCTGAACGTCGTCAACAATTCTACACCGATTCCTTTAGCAGAAAGTCTGATGCGGCGTGATCGTAAAACATGATTTATACGCTCCCACTTTAGGACGAGATGTTACTCTTCACCTCTATTTGCCCGATACGTATTTGCATTCGCAAGAACCGTACCCTGTTCTCTACATGTTTGATGGGCATAACCTCTTTTATGATGAGGATGCTACCTACGGGCGCTCTTGGCGGTTGTTGAGTCATTTAAATGCATTACCAGAAGATCTCATTGTGGTTGGCATCGAATGCTCCCATGAAGGTAATGAACGTTTGGTTGAATATGCTCCTTATCCTTTTTACGATGTGGAATTTGGGGGCCATTTCCCTGCTAAAGGCAAGCAAACGATGGAATTTATCGTTTACACTGTAAAGCCCTATATTGATATGCACTTTCCCACTCTACCCGATCGCAATCACACTTGGATTGGAGGATCGAGTTGTGGTGGCTTAATGAGTCTTTATGCCTTATATGCTTGGTCAAAGACGTTTTCCAAAGCGATTGCTTTATCACCCTATGTACTTCCAAGTGAGTCTTCCCTCTTTTATTGGGCAAGTCATGTTCGCATTAAACATCCCTCTTCCCTTTATGTTTCTTGGGGAGCCCAAGAAGGAAACACCGGTCATGAATTTATTCAAGAAACTAAGGTGCTCACAACCTTAGCCAATATCTTATTGCGCAAAGGTGTCAAAATTCAATTTGATGTCTACCCCTTTGGAGAACATTGTGAAGCCCAATGGGAAAGTCAAGCTGATACTTTCTTGAGGTTTTTGTTTCAATGAATCGAAAGCCTGTGGTTCAAACGCTTCCTTTCTTTTCAGGTCGCACGTTAGTGATCTCAGATATTCATGGCTCTTTGACTCTCTACCAAGATCTTTTAAAGAAATGTAACTATGTCCCTGGACAAGATCGCTTGATTTTATTAGGAGATTTAGTAGAAAAAGGAACCCAAAATTTAGAGTTGGTCCATTTTTTAATGGAACAAGCCAAGACTTCCAATGTTTATATGACCATGGGCAATTGCGATTTTGTGGCGAAAAACATCTTATATTCCTATCGCTTAGATTATTTGCGTCAGGTTTTATTGGAGCGCTCAAATTCTTTGATTCACGAAATGATTCAAGAGCTTGGCTTACCTCCTTTAGATTCTCGCACGGATATGGATGTATTAGCCGCAACGCTGCGGACGCATTATTTAAAGGAACTTGCATTTCTTAACGATTTGCCTCATGTCTTAGCAAGTTCCGCTGCGACGTTTGTTCATTCTGGTCTAGTGGATGAACAAACGTATGCTCAGGATTTTCGTTACATCATGGCAAACTATCACTTTGGCCGGCAAGAACATCATTTCTCTAAGCCAGTGATTGTAGGTCATATGCCAATCAGTGAATATTGTCCGACAATTGCCTGTTTTAATCCGCTCTTCAATCAAGAAAAGAACATTCTTTTTATTGATGGAGGCAATCAAGTTAAACGAGCTGGACAACTCAACGCCTTAATCTTTTGGAACGATGATTTCGCTTTTGATCATCTGCGCTTTGAATCTGTGGATGATTTGTTAAGAGTGAGAGTAAAGGAGACAACTCATCCTAATCCTTCAGATCCTTTTTTTGTCACTTGGGCTGATGGAGTTGTGGAGATCTTAGAGGATCATTCCAAATACGTTTTGGCCTATTCGCCCGCTTTGCAGCGTGAAATTGAAGTAGATAAAGCCTTTTTAATTCGAGAGGGGGATCACTTACGTGCTTCTAATTTCACTAATTATGAAATGCCTCTTGAAAAAGGGGAGATCGTTTCCTTAGTCAATCTTTGGGATAATAAGGCACAGATAAAGAAGAATGGCCAGCTAGGCTGGACGTATCGTTCTAATTTAGATATCGATCCAACTCTTGTTTCTTTTGATTTACGTTGATTTCATGGCTAGAAGCTTGTTCTTTAAGCTTCTAGCCATTTTTGTTTTTCAATTTCATGAGATGTTAAAAGAATTAGAGTTCAATACAAGGCAAAGTTAAAAATAAAAAGGATAGAAAAAAAAGAAGTTTTATCCTAAAGCTCGTTATAATTGCCTCGCCTCTTTCCATGATGCTTTTTCTTCCGATTGTGGCTTAAGAAAAGATGAGCAAAACGTCAAACCAACAAACTATTCAATCAAAACTTATGGCTTTGGAAACGGACGATGGTTTTCTATATGGCACTTTTAATATTCTGAATGTCTAAAGTGTATAGACTTTGGGAGTTTTTTGATTTTAATAAAGAAAAACGCTCATCGTAGGAAATGAGCGTTTAGAGTCAGTGAAAATGAAAATTTGCGACTAATTTGAAGAAGTCAAATCGTTTTTTTCTCTTCGGCTTGTTCTTTGGCTGTTTCTTCTGCGGCTTTAGAAGCATCCATAGCAAGCTGAAAGTATTGACAAAGCGTAGAAACCGCTTGTTTAGAGGTATGCCAGCTCGTGACTAAACGAATTACAATGTTTTGGTCCCAATAAGTCCAGGTTTCAAAATCCACTTTATCTTTCAAATAATCGAATTGCACTTGATTTAAAACCAGGAAAACCTGGTTAGTGGTACTGCGCATAAACAAAGGATAACCCAGACTAATGGCTTCATCTTGGATTTTTTGCGCTAAGTCATTAGAATATTTAGCGCATTCAAAAAACGCATCGTTTTCAAATAAACCAATAAACTGCAAGCCAATAAGCCATCCTTTAGCTAAAATAGCTCCACTTTGTTTTTGAACGTAGCGGAAGTATGGCTTGAGCTCATCGTTAACAATGACAACTGCTTCTCCAAATAAGGCTCCATTTTTCGTTCCTCCAATGGAAAACAAATCGGCCCATTTTGCTAAATCTGCTAAGGTATAATCAATCCCACTCATTAAAGCTTGACCTAAACGAGCACCATCAATCATTAGATATAATCCATATTTGCGACAAACTTCACAAATCGCATCGATTTCTTCACGAGTATAGACAGTTCCTAATTCCGTAGCATTGGAAATATAAACGAGCTTTGGCACGATAAAGGCGTTTGGATCGTTATGAATGGATTCTACCGATTTTTGAATAGCGGCTGCAGTGAGTTTTCCGGTGCTATTGGGAATACTAATAATCTTATGCCCACTCGCTTCCACAGCTCCAGCTTCATGTTGCAAAATATGAGCTGTATCGGTACAAAGGACAGCTTCATAAGGACGAAGGACATGACGAATCATCACAATATTGGTGAGTGTTCCCGATACAATAAAGTGAATATCCGCTATGGTATCGCCAAGCTTGGCCCGAATGAGATCGGCCGCTTTTTGAGAATATTGGTCCACTCCATACCCTGGATTGGATTGTTCATTGGCTTGAGCTAAGAGCGTCATGATAGGCTTAATGCAACCTTCTCCATAATCGTTGCGAAAGAAAATCATAAAAAATCCCCTTCTTTTTCGTTTTTGATGTGTTATTCCAAACCAAACGTAAGCCTTACTCGTATGAGTATTCTTTTGGACGTTTTGGGTGGTTTATGACAGTTATATTACTTAGAATAATTGAAATGACTTTACTCACTATTTTAATAATGCCATGGAATAAGGCGGAAGGTTGAGCGTCTCATCAGTTTTTGTGATTTCGTCTGTTCCAGTTAATAAAACGCCTCCAAGTTCAGCCGGTAAGTCAGAAATGGTAATAAACGAAGTATCCACACTTTGGGGTTGATCGGATAAGTTAAAGATCAAAACAGTTTGAGAACCATTGCTTTTGCGATCTAAGATGAGGACTTGATCAGTCGAAAACTCCTGACTTACCGTCATCGGAGCATTGGCAATAGATTTATAGGAATTACGAAGCAAAATGGCTTGTTGTACAAAATTTAAAATGGATGAGCCATCTTCGATTTGATCTTCCAAATCGCCAAAAAGCAAATCGACTTCTTGCCCTTCTTGATCTTCTTGGCTATCTTGGTTGCCTTCTAAGGCTTTAACTACCAAATCAGCTTGACTAGAGGGAAGGCCTAATTCATCACCCGCCGTCACAAAAACTTGGCCATTCATCATCAAGATCAAAGCTAAAGCCATTTTGTATTGAGGAAGACGCGCTTGCGATTTTAACAAATCCAACGATCCATCTTGGTTATTTAAAAAGAACGCACACATGTTTTCCGTCCGTGTTGTTTGGTTTTCCAAATACAAACCGAGATCTTTCGCACTAATCGCCCCTGTGACAGCCTTAGCGATCATTCCATCTGCTCCAGCTACAGAAGTGTCAGAAGCAAAAGCGGGAATTTGACTCATCGGCTCTGTCCAAGCATCAAATGAAAAGACATTGATCACTTGATCGTTGCGCTCATAGGTAATGGAGCTAAACCATTCCACAAATGCGGCCTCTTTTTCCGAATTCTCGCCAGGAAATAAATTTTCATAGTCCTCCACATAAAACCCTCCAACTCCAAGGCCAAAGTAGTTCTCAACGGAAGTGATAATAAATTGACGCCAAATAGAACTCTCTAAGTTGATACGCGGACTATCCGTTTGAGGAAAAGCTTGATAAAAATACGAGGTATCGGCAATACGAATCCAATCGGGTTCGTTTTCTTTATTTTGAGCCACATAAAACATATCCATTAATACGGGATCTTTTTGATAGGGATCTTCTCCTTCTTGAAGACCAGTTAAAAGCTCTGTGAGTGAAATGAATTGCCCACTCTCTTTAGAGATACAAGTAAAATCCATGGCCAACATCACTGCTATATTTACCGTTTTAGCCTGTTCACAAAGAGCTCCTAAATCGTCTAAAGTTCCTAAAGCAGGATTAATGGCTCCAAATTCCATAGGCGCATTGACTTGATCGCGCAAGAGAACATCGTTTAAAAGAATCCCACTCATATTTAAATCTTTGGTGGTGTTTAAATCACCATCTGACAGAAAACGCAAATCTTGGATGATATTTTGAAGGGATCCATCTCCGTTTTCTCCCGCAAAGAGAATGGGATTGATATCATACCAAAGACGCATCTCATTGTTTCCATCGATAATATTTCGGGTATTGACCTTTTCCATCAGTGTTAAAGGAGTGACTACTGTTTCTTTAGCCTTTTGAGTACATCCACTGATCGACAAAATCAAAGTTGCACAAAGGGTAAGGGAAAAAAATTTCTTCATAAAATTCAGGATTGAAAATCTGTGACTTTCGTCATGAAAGGAAAATCCTGTTCCTCCTTTCCGTTTTCCTTAAAGTATAGACACGATTTAAAATGTCTAAAAAGAATGAATGAATCAAAATTAAGAAAATGTCTTCTTGTTTATTATACTGATTGACCAAGCCGCAAAAAATTGAGAAAAATAAAGAATTATGAAGGGAATGAGATGAAAAAAAGATGAGCGCCATCTTTCCAATAGCGGAAGTGACGCTCTAGGAATTCAATTTCTCCTCTCTACTTGTTTCTCTAATTTTTTAAAAAGAGCATAAAGGATAGAAGAAAAGGTATAGAAATATTAAAATTCTAAAAAATAAAGGATGAACAACACAGTGACATTCACAATAGGTACTGTTACGGTATTTTTGCCATTTTTAATGATAAGTTCCGTATAAGCCTAAAAACTATGGACTGGGAGTCATTAGGAGTAGACTGATCCATCCTACTAGAGTAGTAACCACTACCAGGCTCAAAAAGCCTTCTCAAGTCTTCTTAGGATCGGCTAAGATTCAGCCAACGGAATGTTTTCTCCGCACCTTTCCAATAATTCCACCTGTTACAAAATTCACAATGCGATTATTAACTCCATTGGCAACTCGTGCCGATCAAAGCGAAGCCATTGTGGTAACCACCATGCAATATAACAAGACAGGCGATCGTTCTTGGACAATGGCCTGATGAATCATAATATAGCTCATTGCCGCAATTAAGGCCGTAAACGTCATGATAAATGTGCGGGTTCCAACCGCTCTCTTTAATTCCATACCTAGAAACGCCATAAAGACAACTAACATCATCATTTCCCCACCAGAACCGACAAATCCAGTTCCAAAGCCAATAGTTAAGCCAAAAAATAGAGAAATAAGTAGGCCTTTCTAGTTTAACTTTTCTCCTTTTTTTATACTTTCTTCTCGTATTGTTGAAGGATTAATGAGAAAACGAATACTAATGAAGAAAGTCAGAAAAAGCATAAACCCACATTTCCAGCGTCCCCTCCCCACAAACATAATCCCTCCACGCTTAAGATCAATAATTTTGTGTTTGATGTAAGTTATGGTTGTGACAGCTGAGCCAAAAATGCCTGAGGCTAAGGCAATGGCCGTGGCTTGATAAGCTTCTACTTCTAAAAAGAAGGACAGAGGACGATCAAAATGGGAACCATAACAGTTGCACCAAGCCAGTTCCTATCTCAGCGAGAATGGAAGCAATCGTATACCAAGGATATTCCAATATAGTTACTTCTCTTCATAATTGGTGATTTTACTCTAACTAATATTTGTAAAATTACTAGATCGCGAAAAAAAGTCTAAAGATCGTAGGCATAACCAAAACTTGTTCTTCTAATTCATAAAAGAGGATTTGTAAGCCAATGTGGATAGTCAAAAGAAGGGAAAGAAAAAAGGCCAGAATTCTGGCCTCATTTTAAAAGAAAGATGGTTTCTATGCTTTTTCTAGATCTTCGAGTAAACCCATAGGTTCGTCTTTAAAAATACGCACATCCATAAGCTTTAAATCGTCCGCAATGGCAGGCATGAAATCCATTTGATCAAGAACATCTTTTTGTAAATCAATTCCTGGAGCGATTTCTGTTAGAGTGAAAATACCATCTTTAAGTTCAAATACAGCTCGTTCGGTTACATAAACCACCTTTTGACCAGCTTTTTTGGCAAATTCAGAAGAAAAAGTTATTTGTTCTACATCTTTTTTAAAC
Organism: uncultured Erysipelotrichaceae bacterium; assembly: GCA_964615295.1. Classification (GTDB taxonomy): domain Bacteria; phylum Bacillota_I; class Bacilli_A; order Erysipelotrichales; family Erysipelotrichaceae; genus Allobaculum. The sequence goes on from CAZTNF010000023.1 coordinate 15,350, forward strand.
TTTTTAATTTGTCCTTCGTTGACGATTTCCAGTTTTCCATCGCCAATATTTTGTTTTAAGCCTTTAGCCGTAAAAGTTCCACAGAAAACTACAACAGGGGTAGATTGAGTAATGTTTATAAAGCCCCCACATCCTGCAATTTTGGGCCCAAAACGGGATACATTGATATTCCCATTTGAGTCGCATTCCGCTAAACCAAGGAAGGCTTGATCTAAGCCTCCGCCATCGTAGAAGTCAAACATGGCTGGAGAATCAATAGTGCAATCGGGATTAGTAGCGGAGCCAAAGCCGACCCCAGAAGAAGGAACACCACCGATATTTCCTGCTTCCACCGTCATTTTCATGCCTGGTAGATTTTCTTCATTGGCTACCTTAGCGATCCCTTCAGGAATACCGATTCCAAGATTGACGATAGCATTTTTAGAAAGTTCCATGGCAGCCCGACGGCTGATGACTTTACGGGCATTGAGTGGCATTTTTTCCATTGCAGCCAAAGGCTTTTTAATTTGACCAGATAATTCTGGCAAGTAAGGATTCATATACGTTTGCCAAGAATTTTCAGGAGTACCTTGAACCAAATAGTCGACCATAATGCCTGGAACTTTTACATCTTTAGGATTGAGAGAACCATTTTGGACAATGTTTTCTACTTGAGCAATGACAATACCGCCTTTGTTTTTAACAGCTTCAGCCATAGCGAGAGCTTCTAAAAATGCGGCTTCTTTTTCCATGGTTAAATTGCCATTTTCATCTGCACACGTTCCACGAATGATTCCCACATCGAGATTCTTGAAGGATTTATAGCGTAAATATTCTTCGCCATCAATTTCCATCAATTCCACCAAGTCATCCTTAGTGATCTCATTCATCTTTCCCCCTTCTAGGCGGGGATCAATAAATGTATTTAAGCCAATTTTTGTGATAACTCCAGGACGATTACCAGCCATTTCGCGCAACAATTGGGCCAAAGTTCCAATAGGTAAGTTCCAAGCTTGGACTTTATTTTCCACTACCAGCTTTTGAAGCGCTGGAACCAAGTTCCAGTGCCCTCCGACAATGGAACGCAACAACCCTTCATGGCCCAAATGGTTCATACCAAGTTTATCCGTTCCATCGCCTACATTCGTAGGGAAGTACAAATCCAAATCACGTGGATGACCCGTTTTGAGGAAACGATCTTCAATAGCGTAAGTGATTTCTTGAGGATGGGCCATTCCAATAAAACCGAGTACAGCTACACGATCTCCGTCTTTGATGAGTTCGGCAGCCTGTTGAGGAGTAATGACTTTGGACATAATTTGCCTCCTAAATGATGAGAAATTACTTGTTGGAGAATTTTTTATCTTTCACTTTGTTTAAGAAGCAATCCATACCATATTTTTGGTCTTCTGTAGCAAAGCAGTTGGAAAATTCTTCTACTTCTACCGCAATACCTTCATCCATCGTGCCATCCAATCCTTTATTGATGGCCGCTTTAGAAGCAGCAACTGCTTTAGGCGCATTTTTAGCAATGCCATTGGCCATTTTCTTGGCCGCATCCATGAGTTCTTCTTGAGGGTATACGGCATTCACCAAACCGATTTCCAGAGCTTTAGGTGCTTTGATATTACGCCCTGTATAAATGATTTCTTTGGCAATTCCTACAGGAACAATGCGCGCTAAGCGCTGAGTTCCACCAAAACCTGGCGTAATACCAAGACCAACTTCAGGTTGACCAAATACGGCGTTTTCAGCCGCTAAACGAATGTCACAGGCCATAGCCAATTCATTACCACCACCAAGAGCGAATCCATTAATGGCAGCAATAACAGGTTTTTCCATCGTTTCAATGGCACGGAACACTTTATTTCCAAAGGCACCATATTCAGCTGCTTCTTCTACCGTTTTATCTTTCATTTCAGCAATGTCCGCTCCAGCAACAAAAGATTTAGGACCAGCTCCAGTGATGATGACTGCATAAATATCGTCATCGTTTTTTACATCATTTACAGCTTCTTCCAAATCTTGTAACACGGCAGTGGATAAAGCGTTGAGTGCTTTGGGATTGTTAATGGTTAAAACGGCCACAGGGCCTTCTTTTTCAACGAGAACTTTTTTTTCGGTATCCATGAAAAGTTTCCTTTCTTGATGCGTTCAGGCATCGATTCAATCTCATAAAGGGCGATTTGAGAAACTCAAAAAAGAAGGGGGAAACGACTGGCGAATCCCCCTGAAAGAGTATGGTTAAAAGACTATTTGTAGTTATAGAAGCCTTCGCCTGTCTTACGGCCAAGTTTTCCAGCACGAACCATCTTTTTCAACAGTGTAGTGGGACGATATTTTGGATCACCGGTTTCATCGTATAAAACGTTCATGATCGCCAATACAACATCCAAGCCAACCAAGTCACCTAAAGCAAGTGGACCCATTGGATGATTGGCCCCAAGACGCATCGCTGTATCGATATCTTCAACGGAAGCAAGGCCTTCTTGTAAAATTCCGGTAGCTTCATTGATCATAGGGATCAAAATACGGTTTACGACAAAGCCTGGACCTTCTTTAACTTCTACAGGTGTTTTACCAATTTCTTGAGAAATTGTGATAACTTCATCCTTTACTTCATCTGGCGTATTGGCTCCAGAGATCACTTCAACGAGTTTCATACGATCGGCTGGGTTGAAGAAGTGCATTCCGATCACAGGATGTTTAATTCCATTCGCAATTTCGGTAATGGAAAGAGAAGATGTGTTGGTTGCAAAGACAGCATCATCTTTTACGATTTCATCTAACTTACTGAAAACCTCTTTTTTAAGAGGCATTTGTTCCAAAGCTGCTTCTACAATTAAATCGCAATCAGCGAGATCTTCATAAACACCCGCCTGTAAGTGTGATTTAGCAGCTTCAGCATCTTCCGCGGAAATTTTGCCTTTGGCAACGAGTTTGTCTTTACCAGCACAAATCTTGTTAATGCCATTTTCAGCCCATTCTTTTTTTACATCCACAACAGTTACGTCATGGCCAGCGCTTGCAAAGGCATTGGCAATACCTTGGCCCATCGTTCCAGCGCCAACGACTCCTACTTTTTTGCTCATCTTGTTTGATTACCCGCATCCTAATAACATCTACACCTTTTGGGACGAGTGCGGGCTTTTCCTTTCGTGTAAAACGGATTCGCCCACAAAAGGCGGCTACCTCTTTCAGGCGGCTCAAGAACAACTGTCAGATAAAACACTCTATTACTACTTTTTCAACCGTAACTGAAAATGAGGTAGGAAATCATATTTCAGATTCGTTTTTCAACAAAAGATCCTACGGTTAATCTATTCCATCCTCACCTCATTCATTTCCGACTTTATGTCCTTGATCAAAGGATATTGTTGGTGAGGTTTCTCTTTTTTGTTTTTATATTCACCAAGCCGTGAATACATCTATAGGTAACTAAATGATTATTATTTACCGTTGCTTTTCCTTAACTAATATAACTAATAGTAGGCTTATTAACTATTTAT
>CAZTNF010000024.1:0-18499 GCA_964615295.1 uncultured Erysipelotrichaceae bacterium
GTTGACTGATATGTAAAGCATTTGCGGCCGAATGATAATTTTCAAAGCGAGCAATGGTGACAAAATAATGAATCTGATTAAGTGTCATAAAGCGTCATCCTTTCTAACTAGTCTCTTTTTTCGTCTATTCAAAATATCTCCCAATTGATCCTAAAATTTTCCCATAAAATTCCAAATTAATAGTTTTAAGATATGGAAACTTTGATTTTAAAGTATTTGACCATTCTAAAAAAAATAGGATATATTCAGAAGGCCCATCAAAGAAAGCGCAATCATCTTTGATGACACTTTTAAATCTTTTGTTTGTGACGATTCAAAAGAATCCTTTTGCGATTTTGCAAAAACAATGTGCAACAAAAAAGAAAAAAGGAACCACTGCAAAGTCTTTTGGAGTTCACACGTTTTTGTTCAGGGAAGAGAACCTCTCCCTGTTTTTGTGTTCCCTTTTCGCAAGACATTTGCATCTTAATCTTTTCGTTCGATGTCTTGTTTTTAAGACGTGTCCTTTCCAGAAGACGAGGAAAGGAAATATTATGAATAAGAAATACTTTCCTAGTGCCATGATCATGTACCTCAACTACTTTGTTCATGGCATTGGCTGCTCGATCCTTGGTCAAGCGCTCATTAAAGAAGCTCTAGCGACTTCTTGGGGTGTAGCCGCGATGCAAATCACAGCCATTTCGGCTGCGTTAGGATTGGGTCGACTCATTGCACTGCCCTTTGCTGGTCCCTTGTCGGATAAATTAGGGCGCCGTATTTCAACAGCCATTGGCTCGGCTTGTTATGCGGTATTCTTATTTGGCTTAGCATTCGCCTTCAATATGGGAACAGGTGGAGGCTATCAAGTGGCCTATGTATGTGCGATTATCGGGGGTATCGCTAACTCCTTCTTGGATACAGGTATTTACCCTGCCGTAGCGGAAATCGTATATCAAGCGCCTTCTGTAGCTACTATGGGTATTAAGTTCTTTATTGCGATTGGCCAGATGTTAGTGCCTTTCTTCTTAGGAATTACCGTAGGCGTTACGGCGGGTGGTTTAATCACCTACAACAAACTGTTCTACATCTGTGGGGCGGCCTATTTGGTGTTGTTGGCTGGCATTTTGTTTTTCCCATTACCCGAAGGGGAAGGAGAAGCAGCCGAGAAAAAAGAAGGCTTGCTCTCTTCTTTAAAACATACGCATTTCTCTCTTGAATCCATTGCAATGATTTTAATTGGCTTTACCTGCACAGGTACTTTCCAGCTTTGGTTGAACTGTGCGCAAAACTTTGCGACTAACAATGCTGGTTGGGCCAATCCTTCCATCATGCAGACGTGGTATTCGGCGGGAACGATCTTAGCGTTAATTGTAACCGCCCTTTTAACCCGCAAAGTCAAAGACGTGATGTTTATTTTGGTTTATCCCGTCATTTGTTTAGTAGCGTTGATCTTAGTGGTGCTTTTCCCTTCCCAATTCATGATGACTGTTGGCTCATTTGTGATTGGTTGGGCCGGCGCTGGTGGCTTATTGCAAATCGTCACCTCTGTTTGCAACATGATCTTCCCAAAAATCAAAGGAACGGTTACAGCTCTTGTCATGATCGCCTCCTCTCTTTGCAACTACACCTTATTGACCGCCGCTTCTTCTATGAGTGCTTCTGGCGTAATGTGGATGAATATCGTGGTCACAGGCATTGGAGTGTTGCTTGGCCTTTATGTCAACGTTCGATATGACAAGATGATTCAAAAAGTCTAAAAAAGTCTTAAACAGTTCAATCAATAAAATAAAGAAAGGAGTCTTGGCAAATTTTGCCAATTAAACCTTATGATAAATCCTGTTGTTGTACGTGGTTTAGAAATTGGTACAGGTCAACCCAAAATTATCGTACCTATCGTAGCTGTGACGAAAGATGAAATTCTTGCCGAAGCCGCTACTTTTAACGAATTGCCCGTGGATGTTGTGGAATGGCGTGTAGACTGGTTTGAAGGGGTAGAGGACTTCAATCAAGTCAAAGATGTATTGGCAAGTCTTCGCGAAGTGCTTGGAAATACACCTCTTTTAATGACTTTCCGTACTTCAAAAGAAGGGGGAGAACGGTCCATTGAAGCTCAAGCCTATGCCGATCTCAACATCGATGCCGCTAATACTGGCTATGTAGACTTCATCGATGTGGAAATCTTCAGTGGAGATGCCTTAGTGAGTCAAATCATTGAGGCAGCGCATGGAGCTAATGTTAAAGTCATTGCTTCCAACCATGACTTCCAAAAAACTCCAGACCAAGCGGATATCGTTTCCCGCTTGCGTAAAATGCAAGATATGGGGGCTGACATCCCTAAAATCGCAGTCATGCCCCAAAACAAAGCCGATGTCATCACGCTGCTTGCTGCCACAGAAGAGATGGCTTCTAAGTACGCTGATCGCCCCATCATCACTATGTCGATGGGTGGCATGGGTGTAATCAGTCGCGTTTCTGGAGAAGCATTTGGTTCCGCTATGACCTTTGGGGCGGCTAAAAAAGCTTCCGCTCCTGGTCAAATGGGCGTTCACGATTTGGAAAAAGTCTTGAGTGCTATTCATAAAGCGAGCTAACTACTAGGCTAAGCCTTTGCTTAGCCTTTTTTTGACGATTTCTTTTTTTGATTTCCCAAAATCTTTTTACAATGTGGCACAATCTAAAAATTTATAGGCGAAAGTGGTCTTGAAACTGCTATCATGCAAGTAATTCTTTTGTTTTTCATGGCTCTATACCTAGAAAGGAGTTTGTGACTTTGCTATGAAAAAAGTTTTAGCATGGCTCAATCAATACCTAGAAGAAGCTCTTCTCGGTATCTTTTTAATTGCCATGACTCTGATCATGGGCATTCAAGTGTTTTCACGCTATGTCCTACAAACCTCTCTATCTTGGTCGGAAGAACTTACGCGCTATCTCTTCATTTGGAGTGGCTTTCTGTCCGTTAGTTACTGCACGAAATTTTGCATTTCGATCAAGATTGAACAATTTGCCGCCTCTCTCAATCGCAAAAATCGGGCTATTTTAAAAGTGATCAACCATACCATTGAGTTGATTTTCTTTTTGTACATGATTCCTTTTGCGTGGTCATTTTTTATGACCTCAGTGCGCAATGGACAAGTGTCTCCCGCTTTACAAATTCCGATGTATTGGGTGCAGGTTGCTCCCTTTGTCTCCTTTGTTCTGGTCTCTATTCGCATTTTGCAGCGGTGGATCATTGAATTTAAAGTGGCGTGTGGTCAAAAAGTGTATGACCCCGCTCATCCCGAATACAATCATCCCCAAAATAACAGCGAACAGGCCATGATTGAAGCTAACACGCCGCAAGAAGGATCGCCTGAAGCCAAATTGGATAATGAAGCGATCGAGCAGGCTATGGATGCGGGAGGTAAAGGATAATGCAAGTACTCTTCTTGTTTGTCGTTTTCTTTATATTGCTTATTATTGCCATTCCAGTCTCCATTTCCTTAGGCATTACCTCCGTATTGCCCTCGATCATGGATCCCTCCTTTACAGTAGGCGCTAAATATCTCATTCGAGCTATGTTTGGTGGACTGGACTCGTTCCCTTTGCTTGCCGTACCGATGTTTGTGTTATCGGGAATTTTAATGGCTAAGGGAGGCATTTCCAGACGATTGTTTGATGTCTTTGCCTACTTTTTAGGTAAACTTCCCGCCGGAATGCCTTCTGCGGTTATCGTCACTTGCCTTTTCTATGGGGCCATTTCTGGATCTGGTCCGGCTACAGTAGCTGCTGTTGGTTCGATGACGATTCCGATTTTGACTTCTTTAGGTTATGACATCACCTTTGCGGCGGCCATTGTGGCAGTAGCTGGAGGTCTTGGGGTCATTATTCCGCCAAGTATTCCCTTTATCATGTATGGCATGGCGAGTGGGGCTTCAGTAAGCGATTTGTTTTTAGCCGGAATTATTCCCGGAATCATCATCGCCTTACTCCTCATTGGATATGCGGTGTATCATGCCAAACGCTATGGCGAAGATCGCACCAAAATCGATGCGGAGGTCAACGCTCTGCATGAAAAAGGATTGCTTCGCGTCTTAAAGGAAAGCTTTTTTGCTTTGCTTTCTCCCATCATTATTTTGGGTTGTATTTACACTGGCATCGCTTCACCAACTGAAGCGGCCGTTATCTCCGTTTTTTACGCTTTAATCGTCTCCATGTTTGTTTACAAAAGCATCAGTGTAAAAGACTTATGGCCGATTTTGACGGAATCGTTGCGCACCTTTACGCCGATTTTGTTCATCTTAGCCACTTCCACAGCTTTCTCACGGGTCTTGACGATTTTACATGTCCCCCAACTCGTCTCCGAGGCGATTATCAATAACATTCATAGTCCGGTGATGATTTTACTTGTCATCAACTTATTCTTGTTGTTAGTGGGTATGATTATGGATACCACTCCAGCTATTTTGATCTTAACCCCTATTTTGTTGCCGATCATCGAAGCCATTGGTATGGATCCCATCCAGTTTGGAGTCATCATGGTCGTCAACTTAGCTATTGGATTTGTTACCCCTCCTATTGGTGTCAACCTTTTTGTGGCAAGCTCTTTAACGGATGTTCCGATCATGGATCTTTCCAAAAAAGCGATGCCGATGATCGGTCTATTCTTAATCGCCTTGTTGTTGATTACCTTTATTCCCCAAATTTCTCTTTGCCTGCTCTAAAACCAAGAGCCAAAAAAGAGAGTGGAGAAAGAGAATTAGAAAGGAGTATACATGTTTACCAAATTTAAAGCGCATCTTGTCGCTTTTTTGACGTGCATGTTGGTTGCTGGCAACATCGCGGGCTGTTCAAGTAGCGCTTCCCAAACTTTTGCTTGGCCTCTAGCCACCGCTTCACCTGAAGATACGGTAACACAACTGTTTGCGGAAAAATTTGCACAAGAGGTCAATGAAAAAAGTCATGGCCGTATGAAAATTGAGGTATATCCAAACTCCACGTTAGGCGGAGATCGCGACTTATTGGAATCGTGTGCCGATGGAGATATCCCTTTTCTTGTCCAAAATACCGCTCCTCAAGTCACTTTCATGAAAGATCTTGCGGTTTTCGATTTGCCTTGTGTGTTTGATTCATTAGAGGAATTGCGTGAAACCATTGACCAACCAGAATTTCGGGAGGTAGTGGATCAAGTATACTTAGATGGCGGATATCGCTTGCTTGGCATGGCTGATCAAGGCTTCCGCATCATGAGTACCAATAAAAATGTCACCTCATTAGCTGATTTTAAAGGGCAAAAAATTCGCACCATGGAAAATCCCTACCATTTGCGCTTTTGGGAAGCCATTGGCGCTTCTCCAACTCCGATGTCCTTTGCGGAAGTATACATCGGCTTACAACAACACACCATTGATGCCCAAGAAAATCCCTATGAGGTAATCGTGTCTAACCGTTTGTATGAACAACAAGACTATATGGTGGAAACCAACCACTTGCCTCATTTATTGACATTGATTACAAATGAAGAATTTTATCAAAGCCTTTCCGAAGAAGATCAAAAGATCATCGATGAAGCCGCTCAAGTAGCTGTGGAATATGCCCGCCAAATGTCGGATGAGCGCATCAGCGAGCGCATTGAAACCATCGAACAAAGTGGCACACGAATCGTAGAACTCGATGAAGCTACCAAAGAAGCAATTCGTGAAAAATCTGCTAACGTCTATAAGCTCATTCAAGATTCCATTGATCCAGCTCTGTACGATGCCTATATGAATTAAGACTATTAAGAGAAACAAAAGAAAAATTGGGTTTGTAACGAATTCTCTCGTTATAAACCCTTCTTTTTTTTATGCTTCAAGTCTTATAAGACGGATCTCTAAATATGGAGGAAAGAAGGGTTTAAAGAAAATTTGAAGTCTTGATTCTGGCTCTAAATGAATCTCTTCTTGCTATGCGTTATCTTCCAAGAAGGCTAATGATTTCTTTAAAAAATTGATAGGGGAATAAAAGAGAGAATTGATACGAAGTCATTTTAGAAATTCGTTACAAACCCTTTTTGGATTCAAGTCTTTGAAAAGGGTGGGTAAAGTGGAGAGAAACAAGGTGAAAAATTTAAATAAAAATTGGAATTTGGAGGACTAGGCATGCTATAAATAAAGGGGTTCATTAGCCTTTTCCCCGCATGTGCGGGGATGATCCTTAAAACTCCTGAGGGTAAGTACCGCACTTTGACTTTTCCCCACATGCGCGGGGATGATCCCCTCATGTTATTTGGGATGAAAGGGTTAGAGGTAAGCTTTTCCCCGTATACGCCAGAAGATTTTCCTCATCCTTCTCTACCCAAAAGAAGACTAACGATTCATTTCAAGCTATTGGGAAGAAATAAGAAAAAAGGGAAAGGTTTTGTCCTTTCCCCTTTTTTGGCCCTATAAAAAGAGGGTTTGTGCGAATCCGAGTCATTTCGGAAATTCGTTACAAACCCTTTTTTTAGTCTTTAACTTCCATTGGTGTAGTAGGTTTATCTTTGCCCAGCAACTTTTGGATCCCTTGATAAGCTACCACGACTCCAAGACCAAGCAATAAGATTGCAAAGATTAATTGCAAAACAAAGCCAACCGATAAAGTACCTGCCACGAACTGTTTTCCCAGTGAATAGATCGTCACAGAAAGGGCGGTGAAAGTGACCGCCATCATGAAGATCATGGGAATGTACATCATACGCCCTTCGCGTGCAGTTTTTTTCATGAAAACGGCACAAGCCACTAAAGCCAATACAGACAACAATTGATTAGCCGAACCAAATAAAGGCCAAATTGCTGCATAGCCAATTTCGGAAAGACCATAGGCTAAAACAAGGGTGATGATGGTGGCGAAATATTTATTTTGCATCAAACGCATAAAACCTGAAGCATTTTTTCCTTCTGGATCTTCAGTATCCATAAACAACTCTTGAAACGACAAACGCCCAATACGAGCGACGGAGTCAAGAGAGGTTAAAGCAAACGCACTCACGGATAAGTTGATAAGTGTAAAAGAAAGCGAATAGGGCAATCCCACACTCGTTAAAAAGTTAGCGATCGCACCCGCAAAAATCTGGGGTTGGGTTGTTAAGCCCGCAGCCGCAGCTTCACCATCCGCAAAACTTGCCACCGCAATTAAGGCCAACACTGCTAACATACTTTCCATAATCATGGCTCCATAGGAAACGGGGAGCATATCCTTTTCGTTTTTGATCTGTTTACTTGCAGTCCCTGAGGAAACTAAAGAGTGGAATCCCGATACCGCTCCACAGGCAATGGTGACAAACAAAATAGGAAATAACATCTGATCATTGACTTGAAAGCCATTGAATGCAGCCAAGTTCACATCCGGGTTGGATGCAAAGACCCCAACGATCGCTCCAACAATCATGAACACCAACAAATAGGAGTTCAAGTAATCGCGTGGTTGCAAAAGCGCCCAAACTGGGGTAACACAGGCAATTAAGATATAAATAAAGACGATAATCAACCAAGTGGATTGGTTAATGTAAATGGGAAATTCAAGACCAAGCCATACCGACACCACCAACATTAAGAGGGCAATGGCTGTATTGATCCAACGGTTTAACTTGCCATAACGCAAAATAAACCCTAGTGCTACCGCATTGATGATAAACAACATACTCGTTGAAGCCACAGCGCCATTGGCGGGAACAGTAGTTACTTCGCCTGTAGCACTGGTGGTAAAGCCATTAAATGTACTGGCTACGATATCGGCAAAAGCAGCCACTACCAAGATACAAAAAAGCCAACAAAACAACAAAAAGAGTTTTTTACCCGTTTTGCCAATGTACTCTTCAATGATTAAGCCAATACCATGACCTTTGGATTTTACCGAGGCATACATTGAAGCGTAGTCTTGCACAGCCCCAAAGAAAATACCGCCAATTAAAACCCATAAAAGCACAGGCACCCAACCAAAGATGGCAGCTTGAATTGGACCGTTGATCGGCCCTGCTCCAGCAATGGATGCAAATTGGTGACCAAAGACAACGGGGGTATCGGCAGGAACATAATCCACTCCATCTTCCTCAGTATAGGCAGGCGTTTTGGCGGTGGGATCAATGCCCCATTTCTTTTCAAGCCAGCGTCCATACAATAAGTAGCCCGCTGCCAAGACCACAATACTGATAATCATCAGTGTGATTCCATTCATACGATTTTGGGCAAATAAGCCCAAAGCCTCCTTTCTCAACTTTTTTGGCTTTGTTCTATCAAACCTCTTTTAAGAATTCAATGATCTCTTTTTTCTCAAAAGGCCAAACCGCTGATTTTTAAAATGAATTTCGACATATTTCCTTCGTTTTGGCATAAAAGGACAAAAACTGGCAAAAACGAAAAAACCAGCCCCAAAAGGGCTGGAAAACTAAAAAGGATTTGTTTTTATTCTTGTTTATAGTGAATGCCCTGATAGCTTTGACGACGGATGAGTTCTTTATCGATGTCGTTGGCTACGATCGTTTTCTTCATCGTCCAAAGTGGCGCCAATAAGTCATCAGCCAACCCATCGCCGGTCACTCGTTCAATGATCATATCAGCAGGCAACACTTCCAATTGATCGACCACGATTTGAACATATTTCTCTAAAGAAAGTAGCTCAAAAGGACGAAGTTTCCAAAGCTGTCCTAAACGAGAGTTAGTTAAAAGATGCAACATGTGAATCTTAATTGCTTGAGGATGCACTTGAGCCACAAATTTAGCGGTTTCTAGCATATCTTCAGGGCTTTCTTGGGGGAAGCCATTGATAATATGGACACAACTTTTTAAACCATATTTTTCGCAAAGCCCAAGGGCTTGTTGTAAATCTTCCTTTGTGTGACACAAATTCATGGCTTGAGCAGTTGATTCATGGCTAGTTTGTAAGCCAAATTCAAGCCATACTTCTTTTCCCTTTTTTTGTTGCATGCTCGCTAACCAAAGAGCGGTAGATTCATCAAAGCAATCCGCGCGCGTGGCAATAGCTAAAGCTGCCACTTCGGGATGGTCAAAAAAGGGAGTATAGAGAGCTTGTAAAACTGTCAAAGGCGCATAGGTATTGGAAAAAGATTGAAAATAGGCCATGCCTAAAGCCTCAGGCCACTTTTGGCGAGCCCGCTTTAAATTTTGATCGTATTGAATCGCTAAGTCTTCTTGAGCTGATAAAATCGAATCTCCACTGCCTAATGTAGAACAAAAGAGACATCCACCTATGCCTTTGGTGCCATCGCGATTGGGACAGGTGAAATTAGCATTGAGTGGAATTTTGGCGAGCTTTTGACCATATTGCTTTTTCATGGCATAGGAAAAGGTGTGATAACGCTTATTGGTGTCGCTGAAAGGAAATGGATTATCGAGCACTTGATTCATAGTCGTCTCTCCTTACTGACTCTTTGTTTAAAGAGAAAAGAGATAGGGAAGCTATCGATGACTTTTAAAGCGTACGACCCACAACTTTAGCAATGGCTCGAGCCTTGCTGACCAAATCTGCATATTTTTCAGGTTTTAGAGATTGAGCTCCATCACTCCAAGCGTGAGCGGGATCAGGATGCACTTCGATAATTAAGCCATCTGCTCCTGCAGCAATCGCTCCAAGCGCTTGAGCTTCCACTAAACGCCAATCGCCAGTAGCATGAGAGGGATCGATGATGACAGGTAGATGCGTTCTTTCTTTTAAAATGGGAATAACCGCTAAGTCGAGGGTATTGCGCGTATACTTTTCAAAGGTGCGCACCCCGCGTTCACAAAAAATTACGTTAGGATTGCCTTCAGCCATGATGTATTCTGCTGCCATAATCCACTCTTCAATCGTGTTGGCTAACCCACGTTTTAAAAGCACAGGTTTATTTGTCCGTCCTACCGCTTTTAATAAGTCGAAGTTTTGCATATTGCGAGCTCCAATTTGAATGACATCCACGTTTTCGATGAATTCATCCAAGTGTTCCGCACTCATCAGTTCTGTCACAATGGGCAATCCGGTTTTTTCACGGGCCGTGACGAGTGCTTCAATACCAGCGGTTCCCATACCTTGAAAGGAATAGGGAGAAGTGCGAGGCTTATAGGCTCCACCGCGTAACATATCGGCCCCTGCTTTGAGAACGTCACCCGCTGCTTCACAAATGGCTTCTTCGCCTTCTACCGCACAAGGCCCAGCGATCATGACGATTTTTTGCCCTCCAATGGGAATTCCGTTGACATCGACAATGGTGTCTTCAGGATGAAACATGCGATTCGCCAATTTATAGGGTTGAGCTACACGTTGGACATTGAAGACGATTGGATTGGCCAAAATAGAACGTTCATCAAGGGAAGCAGTATCGCCTACTAAGCCAAAGACATCATAGTTTTCTCCAATAATTTGAGTGATTTTCAAACCGCGCGCTTCAAGAGATTGAAGCAGTTCATCGACTTCTTGTTTGGGTGCCGTTTTCTTCAAAGTAATGATCATAAAAATTTCCTTTCCGCCTTTATTAGGTGTCAAATTTCAGAATACACAACTTTCAGTGGGCTTGTTTTAGCAAAATAAATCCCATCACATTTTTATCCATGTTTTGGCTTAATAAGGCTTTAAATTGGCTAAAATGGCCTTACTTTGACGAAAAATAAGAGAACGGGTAAAATAAAATTAACCCTAGAATTTTCCTTCGAAAATTCTTCTTTAGTTGCCTTTGTCCAATCGAAGTCAGATACGATAGTTATTAATAGTTACAATGGTTTAGTTTTTCCTCTTTAAAGAGCTGGCTTGAATCTTGAGGATAAAGGACAACGGTTCTGGAAACGGAGTGGCATTATGAAAATTAATATTGTTGGAAAGAATTTTACCGTGCCAAAGCCCCTTGAAAATCGCATTGAGAAAAAACTCAAGGGCCTTGACAAGTACTTTTTGATCGGAGAAGACGACACCGCAAAAGTACTTCTGACCTCGTACCCCTCCAAACAGAAAATCGAGGTCACCATTCCGACGAAATTCGCCATCTTACGGGCAGAAACCAGCGACACGGATCCTTACAATGCGCTCGATAAGGCCATTGAAAAATTAAAAGATCAAATCCGTCGTCAAAAGACCCGCCTCGCCAATCGTAAAGACGCATCTCCTTTGTACGAGGCCTTCCTGGATGTCGAAGTGCTTGGAGAGCCAATTGAAGAGGATGAGATCGTAAAAACTAAAACGATCGTTCCCGAAAAGCTTTCCTTGGATGAAGCCATTGCTAAAATGGATCTTCTTGGACACCGTTTCTTCATCTACACCGATGATGAAACGGATAAAATTGCGGTAGTATATTGCCGCAACGATGGTGGATACGGATTGATCGAAACCGAATAAGAAACTTCCCCTAAAATCTGCTCTTGTAAACTCTCTTCTTAGAAGAGAGTTTTTTTTCTTTTCTTATTCTTAAAAAAACGGTAAGGTTTTATGGTTTTCTTAGAGTGATGGAAAAAGAATGGGAAAGATATTTAGGTTTCTAACCAATAGACTTATAAAAGATAGAAATAAGAGCATTTTTTAAATTCCATTTTAGAACCATGAAAAATTTCACGTTAAGATAAAAGAGATAAAACTGGCTCTTTTTCTTTCTCACCCATAGCTCAATAAAGAGAAGATAGGTTTGAAAATCCCATAAACTTCTTTAAATTTTTCGAAAAGAAATATGTTCTTTTTTCAAAAAAAATGTGCCGATATCTAGGCGCTTTGGTGTTTTCATGGGATGATCTTTAAGGAATTTAAAAATATAGCCAAGTCTATTTGCATCGCCAATAGACAACTATGGTGCTCAAAAATGAAACGCTTTGACCAGCTTTCCCTTTTTCAAAAGCGGACTTCTTAGTCACCCAAAAGGAAGGCGATGCCTATCGCTTTTTCTATTGGATCGGGTTTGGGTAGTTTGGCTAAAGAGCGTGTTATGATAGTATACAGCCGATAGAGGAGGGTTTCTTTCATGGGATTCATGGATAAAATCAAAGCATTCGTTGAACCGGATGACGATGATGAAGAAGAATACGAAGGCGAAGAGGAAATTATCGACGAGCCTATTAGTCACAACACACGCGTTTCCTCTGCACCAGTGCGCAATACACCAACAACTGCCACCTACGAAACCAAGACCAACAATGGCCCTGCCCCTCTTGACGAGAAAACAAAAATGGTTTTGTTTGAACCAAGAAGTTTTGGGGAAGCAGAAGTGGTTGGATCTCGTTTGAAGGAAGGCCGCGCTGTCGTTGTCAACTTGCATAAATTGGATCGCGAGTATGCTCAACGCACTATTGACTTTTTGTCTGGAGTTGTTTTTGCGTTGGATGGAAATGTGCAGAAAATTGGAGCTAACGTTATTTTGTGTTATCCAAGTGATATCGGGGTTGCTGGAACGATCAACTTTGGAAAAAGCGACAATGACGACCATGGGGCTGAATAATAGTCAATGAGAAACGGAAATACCGGAAACGAGCAATTCTCTCGTATCGTCAAAAACGGCATTGATCGTTGGCGACGTTCAGGCGTGGTGCTTGTGACCGGTTTTTTATCCCCTGCAAAGCAAGCGCTTGCGAAAAATTTATGTAAAAACGTCCCCTACCATTTGGAGGGGGGACGAGTGAATGCCATTCGCGCTCGCTTAAGAGTAGGTGAAAACGAATGGAAAGAAAAAGGGCATGAAGAAACCATAGTAAAAGCTTTACAAGCTAAGTACGAGGGTTCTAAAGAATTGAGCCATCGGGATGTGCTTGGCGCGTTAATGCATGCAGGATTAGAACGCGAGGCCATTGGCGATATCGTCTGTGAGCCAGGGTGTATTACGCTTTTATGTTTGCCCAATTTGGTTCCTTTTATCCAACAAGAAATTCGTCAAATTGGACGCGTTGATTTGTATTTTGAAGAATGCAATCCAAAATCCCTACCTGAACCTCGCTTTGAATCGCTCCAAATCAACGTGGCAAGCCTGCGAGCGGATGGAGTAGTTGCAGCTTTAGCCCATTGTTCCCGGAGTCAGGCTAAGGAGTGGATTTTACAGGGGTTTGTGAAAGTCAACGATGAAGTCCTTGAATCCGTCAAAACCTTGTGCAATAATGACGACATATCTGTCCGACGCGTTGGAAAATTTCGTTTAGGCGAAGTGATTAACCACACTAGGAAGGATAGATTGGTTGTCCAGATCCTCAAATACCAGTAAAGGCAATGACAAAGACGCGTCCGTGTCGAAAGGATTCAAGAGAGCAGCAGGGTGGTGCAATGCTGTATGAGAGTCGGCAGGGAACATCACTTTGAAGCCGAAGTAGGGAAAAAGGGTTGGCCTTTTTCGTGTTCTGTTTCTTCTTTTTATTTTTGAAAATTTCAAAACGAAAAAAAGATTTGATGAATGTGTAGTAGTAAAGGAAAGAGAAATAGAACAGAAAAAAAGCCGTCTTTAAGTACTTCCTTCCGGATACAGCCCGTTAGCTGAAAGTGCTCCATTTAAAAATGGGGAAAAAAGGTGGTACCGCGCATTGTCGTCCTTGTTTGAGGGCGGCTTTTTTTTTGAGTGAATATCACTTATCACTTGTAGTGTTTTTGTGAAAGAAACAATATCTTTTTTTGTCTACAA
Source organism: uncultured Erysipelotrichaceae bacterium (assembly GCA_964615295.1). GTDB lineage: Bacteria > Bacillota_I > Bacilli_A > Erysipelotrichales > Erysipelotrichaceae > Allobaculum. The sequence goes on from CAZTNF010000024.1 coordinate 13,544, forward strand.
ATCATGATAAAAAAGAAATGAATTTAATGGTAGGGATAAATCTACCTTTTATTTTTATCCCAATATCTTGTAAAGTAACACGCATTCTTTTAGATAAATTTGAGAAAGGTCGAATTTAAAAATTATGGATTATAAAGATACCCTTCAAATGCCCAAAACGAGCTTTGAAATGCGGGGAAATCTTCCAAAAAAAGAACCCCAATTTCAAGAACGTTGGGCTGAGATGAATCTCTACGAAAAAATGTTGGAAAAGCGCGAAGATGCTAAACCCTTTGTTTTGCATGATGGCCCTCCTTATGCGAATGGAGATATCCATTTAGGTCATGCTTTAAATAAAGTGTTAAAAGATGTCATCAACAAATCAAAATTCATGCAAGGCTATCAAGTGCCCTATATCCCTGGATGGGATACACATGGCTTGCCCATCGAAACCGCAGTAACCAAACTTGGTTACGACCGAAAAAAAATCGGTGTACCCGAATTCCGCAAAATCTGCCATGACTATGCTTTGGAGCAAATTGATCGCCAACGAAAAGGTTTTTTAGCCTTAGGAAGCATCGGCGATTACAATCACCCCTATGAAACGCTAACTCCTGATTTTGAAGCGAGACAAATTGAAATTTTCGGTAAAATGGCCAGTGATGGTCTCATTTACCAAGGCTTAAAACCCGTCTATTGGTCACCTTCGTCCGAATCCGCTTTAGCTGAAGCTGAAGTGGAATATAAAGACGTAACCTCTCCCACGATTTTCGTGAAATTTCCAGTCAAAGATGGCAAAGGAAAATTGGATGAAAACGATGCTTTCGTAATTTGGACTACCACCCCATGGACGATTCCAGCCAATCTTGGTATCAGCGTGCACCCTCGCTATGACTATGCACGCGTCAAAACTGATCAAGGCAATCTCATTGTTTTGGATACTTTAGTAGAGCCTTTGATGAAACAATTTGGTATCCAAAATTACGAAGTACTCGAAACCATTCCTGGCAAAGAGTTGGAATACATGACAGCCCAACACCCTCTTTACCCTGAAGTGGAATCCTTAGTTATGGTTGGAGAACACGTTACAGCTGATTCGGGTACTGGCTTGGTTCATACAGCTCCAGGCTTTGGTATGGATGACTTCTTGATCGGTAAACAATATGGCTTACCCATCTTTGTCAACGTCGATGCCCAAGGACGCATGATGGAAGCTGCTGGTCCTCGTTTAGTAGGTAAAACTACCGACCAAGCCAATGGGCTTGTCATCGATTGGCTATCAGAAAACGGTGCCCTTTTAGCTCGAGAAGACATTACTCACTCCTATCCTCATGACTGGCGGACCAAAAAGCCCATCATCTTCCGCGCTACCGTACAATGGTTTGCTTCAATCGATAAAATTCGCGATCAACTCTTAGAACAAATTCATGCGGTAGATTGGGTTCCAACTTGGGGGGAAGGACGCATGCACAACATGATTTCTGATCGTGGTGACTGGTGTATCTCGCGTCAAAGAGCGTGGGGTGTTCCTATTCCTATCATCTATGGAGAAGATGGAGCACCTTTGATGGATCCTGTGATTTTTGAACACGTAGCTGATCTCATTCGTGAACATGGCTCCAACGTTTGGTTTGAAAAATCTGCTGAAGAGCTTTTGCCTGAAGGCTATACTAATGAACATTCCCCTAATGGCAAGTTCACCAAAGAAACCGACACGATGGATGTCTGGTTTGATTCTGGAAGCAGCCACACAGGAGCGATGATCGAACGTGGCCTTGGCTATCCTGCTGACTTGTACTTTGAAGGTAGTGACCAATATCGCGGTTGGTTTAACTCTTCCTTGATCGTTGGAACCGCTATTTATGGTCAATCGCCTTACAAACAGGTGCTCTCCCATGGTTTTGTCATGGATGAAAATGGCCGCAAGATGTCCAAATCGCTATGGAATGCGATGGCCCCTGCAGAAATCACTTCCAAAAATGGTGCGGATATCTTACGGTTGTGGACTTGTACGGTGGACTACCAAGCCGATTGTTCTATGGGTAAAAAGATCTTGAAGCAGGTATCCGATGCGTATCGTAAAGTGCGCAATACCTTCCGCTTTTTAGTGGCTAACTTGGATGAAAACCAATTTACTGCTAAAGATCTCATCAATCCAAATGAGCTCTCCAAACAAAATCAATACATCTTAGTGCTTTTAGATGAAGCCGTGGATTTGTGCATCAAAGCGTATAACGAATACCGCTTCTCTGATGTCACTTCGGCTTTAATCTCGCTGATGACCACGGAGCTTTCAAGCTACTATTTGGACTATGCCAAAGATATCTTGTATTGCGATGCTAAGGATTCGAGAGCGCGTCGTGAGGTGCAAACCGTCTTGTATTTGGCTGCTTCCATCCTCACCCGCCTTTGGGCTCCTATCCTTGCTCACACTACAGAAGAAATTAACGATCTCTTGCACCTCGATGAAGAGTCCATCCACTTGTCCGAGTTTGTCAAGAGTGGTTTGGATATCGATGGCGCCGCTTTAAAAGCGGAGATGGAAAAAGCCTTAGAACTTCGTAAGGATGTTTTAAAAGCCCTTGAAGAAGCCAAGCAAGAAGGCTTGTTGAAAAAATCCAACGAAGCAGCTTTAAAAATTCATGCCTCTGCTGAAATCAAAAAGGCTGTAGAATCGTTGATCGATAATCCCGCTCAATGGCTCATGGTTTCTAGTGTTGACTTTACCGATGAAAGCCTCAAACCGTATGACAGCGTAGAGATTGAACTTACTCATGCTAACGGTCATGTGTGCCCACGGTGCTGGAATTATATTGAAGAAGAAAACGAAGATGGCTTGTGTGATCGCTGTACAGCGGTCATGGCCGAAATAAAAGAAGATTAATTATCTTGGAGGATCGATTCGATCCTCTTTTTTTGTACCTAAAATAAAAAAGTGCGACCAGCATTCAATCGATACAAACGAACGGAATACGATTGTAGGTATTGACTGGACATATGAAGGTCTTACGTGAGCTGATTTCCAAAAATAAAAGTCATTTTTTTGATGGAAGAGTCAGGATTAACCACGAAAAAAGCTGGCCTAAGCCAGCTCTAAAAGTCTTAAGCTACTTTTTCGAAATCTTCTTTTCCAGCACCGCAAAGTGGGCAAACCCAGTCAGCTGGAAGATCTTCAAATGCGGTACCAGCAGCAATACCATTATCAGGATCGCCTACAGCTGGATCGTATTCATAACCACAAATTGTGCAAACATATTTATCCATAATGTCTCTCCTTATTTGCTTTTAGCAAAAGGCAAGCAACGTCTTAGGAAGTTGCTTGGAATATGGTCTTATTCTAGTCTCTTTTTCTGTAGGTGTAGAGCAAAAAACCCAACCTTTTTTGAGGTCTTCTTGAAAAGATTGAGTAATAAGAAAGAGAAGAATTAGAGGTCATTTCCTTCTTATTTGTAAGATGAATTTTAGAGAGAAAAATTAAGAATCTTGTTTTAAGGTTACACTGTCCTTTAATCCTGAAGTGACATAGACATAGAAACCACGAGGTTTTAAGAATGGTTCTTCATCAGGAAGCTCGTCTTTTTCAGCGTCGGCAATCCAAATGGCATTCAAACCGATGGATTCACAAAGTTTCATTCCATCTTCAATGCTCATACAAAATAAGGCCGTCGACATGGCATCGCAATAGGCGGAATCCTCATGAATGACGGTTACTGAACGCATCCAAGCGGCAGGATAGCCAGTAGTCGGATCGATGATGTGGGCGTAGCGCTTTCCATCGACAACCATGTAGCGTTGATAGTCCCCAGAAGTAACAAGAGAAGTGGGATCTTTGGTTTCGTATATCAATAAGGAGTAGGCACTGTCGGGATTTTGAATGCCAACTTTCCAAGACTCTCCATCTGGTTTTTCGCCGATTAAAACAACGTTTCCCCCTGCATTTAAAAAGCCCCATTCTAAGCCTGCTTCTTGTAAACGATTGGCAGCGAGTTGAGTAGTATAGCCCTTCGCAATAGCTCCAAAATCAAGAGCTGCTTGCTCATTTAAAAGAGTCACAGTTTGATTGTCTTTGTTGACTTCCACAGCTCCCATGGAATCGGGATTGAGACTGGCTTGAATATCGGCTTGACTAGGTAAGACTGGGGTTTCAGCTTCAAAAGCTTCTTTCCAAAGGAAAGTAAGTTTTCCTTGAACGACATCGAATTTTTGATTCAAAGCATGCGCTCGTTGAGCGGCAGTCCACACCTCAAAAAATTTTTTATCCACTGTTGTTGGCACATTCACCCCCGCATTGTTAATGGTATAAAGACTATTTTGATCGTCATACTCTTCAAAGGCATCGAAGAGTTTTTTGCACTCATTGAAGGTATCTTGAACGATTTGAACGTATTGGTTAAATTCCGTTTCGGAGCAGGTGGTTTTAAACGTAACAGGGGTATCAAAGCCAACATCGGTGAGGGTAATGGTGCGACTCATGACTTCACTACCCGCTTTTTTTGGAGATTGGACATACAACATGACACAAAAACATAAAGCGAGCACACAACAGCCAATTGCAATCCATCCTTTTAGGGAGGAATGTTTAGGCGGTGTGTGCGGTGATGGGGTAGGAGAAGGACTCGAGGAATTGGATTGTAAATTGGACATAAAGACTCCTTTGTATGCTTTTTTCTTCCCTAATTTTAACCTTAACTAGGGAAAGGGGAAAACCAAAACGCCAAAGTGCCTCAGCTCTTTTGATTTGAGCTAAACGAATTTCTCCTCTTTTTGAAAGAAAATCCTGAAACAAAGGCGATTCTTGAAAATTCGTGCATTTTAAAAGACATTTTTCGAAAAATGACAAGAGTACTTGCCAATTGTGGAAAGAATATGGGAAAAGTTTGATTTTAGGATTCGGGGTGTTCTAGAATTTGGACTGACTTTAATGAAAGGAACGAAAACTATGTCATTTTTATTAGGGCCTATGTGTCAACACATCCC
>CAZTNF010000025.1:0-17723 GCA_964615295.1 uncultured Erysipelotrichaceae bacterium
TGCCGAGCTTAATGAGCGATATAAAGATAAGCCTGTAAGTGAAGCAAGCTATGAGGTGAGAAGAACATCTTGCTCATTTTAAATAGAATAAGATATCCTGCTTACACCGTATGAATTCTCTCTGGCTTCGACCGTTGCCTTCTCGGAAGAGATGCAAAGCATTAATCTCAGAAAAATAATATGCCAGTCGGACAATAAAGTCATCTTCCTTTAATCCATGGAGATAATTCTCTGCTTTTAACTTCCCAAAAATCTCCTCCGCCTGCTCAGAAATAAACAAGAAATTGCAAAACATAAATCCTTTAGAAATATCAACTTTCCTAAGCTCTCCCGCCCAATCATACACATCCTGAAATATGTAAGCATGAATTGCTTGCAAATGTTTTAAATCAAAAGTGCCCTTTACAGGATTATTAAGCAGTTCTAGAATACGTACCATGGTCAAATTTCGCTTCATTTTATGTAATTTTTTCCATATTTTGGATTCCCATTTTATTCTTCAAGACATCAGAGTCAGGATAGCAGTATAAATCATCCGACATACTCTACTTAGCACCTTCAAGAATTTTCTGACGCAGGTCATCTCCCGAAACATCTCTATTAATGTAAGCGTACAACATTTCGATCTCTTCTTGGGTCAAATACATCCCTTCAAAGGCCATTGTCGCCTTCACTTCATTTACAGCTTCTTCGGCTGAATATAAAGGTCGATTTAGCTTTACTTCAAACGGAATTCCTTCTGTGATAATAATCTGCTTTATGAGCATATTTACAACTGCCGACAGATTTGTTCCCAGCTTTTCCAGTATCATGAATGCTTTCTCCTTATCTTCGGCTGAAGTACGTACCTGTAGTAATGCTGTGTTGGCCATGATGATTTCTCCTGTGATTATGAGACTACACTGTCATTACGTTATCACCAAATAGCGTAGGAATGGAGAGATAAAATACGATATGCCTCGTTATAGAATAAGAAATAATATTTTTATTAATTTTTAAGTATAATATTCATTTTTACAATTTAGTATTAAAATTTTTCTAACATTGTTAAAGGTTCCAACATAATTTGATAGACACAAGCTGCTAAGATTCCTACGCAACCATAGGCTAAATACAAGATCCAGTTAGAGAGATGGTTCACTTTTTTTTCTAGAATGAGAAGCGCACTTTTTTGGTAAGCGGCCATCATATGGGACATGGTGGAGCCTTGCACTCCAATGGAAAAGAAGCGTTGAAAGGTTGGATCTAAGCGATGATCGGCCTCAATACATTGAGCCAAAGATTTTCCCTGTTTGAGTTGGTAGTGCCAACGTTTGGAAAAAAGACTCCCAAAAGGAAAGCTTTTGTTAGTTTCCATAAAACTCAACGTTTCAAGGGTGGAAAGAGAACTTTTCTGGGTGCATTCCAACAAAGCTGCACATTCCATAGAGGCAACGATTTTGACAAGTGGGATTCGAAATAAGAAATTGGTGGTTTGCTTTTTGGAACCATCCAGCATAAACACACTAATAAGAAAAAGACTAAAGAGTAGAATGCTAATCCAAAATAGAGTAGTAAACCAACAAAGACAATCCAATAATTTAGAATCGGAAGATTGAAATTCCCCAAAAGCGGGCAAAATCGTCTGAGAAAAAAACCAAACCAGACCTGTAGAAAAAGCCATTAAAAAAAGAGGATAGATGGAATGATGAAAGAGCTTCTTCAATAATGTTTCTCTAGCTTGTCGAAGTTTTCCATCGTATACGATTGCTTCATCCAACGCAAAGTAGTTTAAAAGAGTGCCAAGTTGTTTCATACGCTTGGCTTTTTGTTTTTGAATCAAGGTCGAAAAGCTTTCTCCTTGATTTAAAGCTACTAAAATCGCTTCTTTTTGACTAAATGAAAGTTCCACATTGTCTAAAAAGGGCAATCCATTTTGATGAAGCAAAGAGAAGATTTCAATTTCTTGTTCCTCAATTCGTGGAAAGTCCTGCTTGCTTTTGACAGGTTGCAAAAGAAAGGCTAGGACGGGCTTGATCAGGGGTTTCAAAGAGAACTTTAAGCTCTTCTTGATGCCAGATTTCATAAAGACATTCCTTTCCCGTAGGAGTAGCGACGAGTTTGCACACGAAGATACCCTTCAAGACGCACCGCAACTCTTCTTTATCAATGCCTAAATCCAGTAAACGATGAATGCATTCCGCTCCCGAACCACAATGTAGAGTAGTCAAACAGAAGTGACCCGTTAAACTCGCTCGCAACGCCATCTTGGCACTTTGTGCACTACGGCATTCTCCAAAAAATAAAATGTCCGGATCGTGGCGCATCAATTCTTCAATTCCAGTTTCATAAGTCAGTCCTCTAGCTTCACAAACTTGAATTTGCACCATTTGTGGTTCTTGAATTTCAATGGGATCCTCAAGCGTCACAATTTTACGAGCGTGTTTTTGGAGGATATCGTTCAATAGAGCATGGACGGTGGTCGATTTACCTGATCCAGTCGGACCACAACTTATGAGTAAACCATGCTCGATAGAAGAAAAAGTAGCTAGTTTTTCAATCGCTTCTTTGGAAGAACAAAGATCGGAAAGTTTAAAGTGATGACTGGCATGCAACAATCGAATAACCCCCGTGCGCAATTGGTCGGTTTCCATCATGGAAAAGCGGCAATCGAGTTCTCCTAAAGAAAACTCTCCAGATTGTGGTTTATAGGGAGCGCAAAGATCCATTTTGGAGACATATCGCAAATACTCCATAAACTCGGATTTACAGATGTCTTGATCGAGTCGAAGCAATCCTTGTGGCGTTCGAAATGAGACGATTAAGTCATTCTCCTTTTGTTCCAAATGGATGTCCGTAGCCTGCCTACGCAAAGCACAATCCAATAAAATGCGACAAAGCTCTTTCATAATGGTCTCCTCTTCTTTTTAATAGGCCAAAATAGATAAAAAAAGACTTGAAAGAAATTTAAATTTGTCCGAATTTTTTTCGACGATTCCAATCCAATTTCATCTCAATGAATACCGATTTTATGATTCGATTCAGGCTAACTCTCCATCTAAACCGATATTCAGATAAAATTATGGAAGAAAAGAGAGTCAACTATGGAAGAAAAAGTTTGGAAAAAAGTGGAACGATCCCTTTTCGAAGCCGAAACGGCGGCAGCTTGTATTTTGCAAGCGGGGTCGATGTTGATGACCAATGGAGCTGAAGTCTTTCGAGTCGAAGAAACGATGACACGTATGGGTTACTCCATTCCAGGGGTGAAGTATTGTACGGCATATGTCACGGTTACGGGAATCATGTGTTCAATAGAAGTATCGGGTCAAACTGTTACCCGTATTGCTCGTATAAAAAATATGGATCGCAATATGACCATTGTCAGTGCTATCAACGCCCTTTCGCGTGAGGCGGAAATAAAACATTACAGTGCTGAAGTCCTCACTAAAAAGCTCTTATCGCTTAACCAATTGCCCAATTACTCAGATTCCATGAAAGCTCTATGGGGAGCGATTGGAGCCGCTGGATTTGCGATTTTCTTTGGAGGTGGCTTCCTTGAAATAGGTTTTGTCTTTTTAATTGGGTTGTTTATTCGTCTATTTACTGTGATGTGTTCGCATGTTCACATTAATGCTTTTTTTGTGAATGTCTTGCTTTCGTTTTGTGCAGCCGTGTTATCCGTTTTATTCAATCGTTTAGTACCAAGCGCTCAAACATCGGTTTTAATCATTTCCTCCATCATGTTATTGGTTCCAGGACTGACCATCACAAATGCTTTACGAGATTCCGTGATGGGAGAACCACTGTCCTCTTTGGTTTTATTAACGCAAGCCATGTTAGTGGCTTGCGCTATTGCGATTGGAGTTTTGATGGGGCTTGCGGTGGTGAAATAATGATTGAACCATTAACCTTAGAAACCTTTTTGATCACCCTTTTTTGGCAAGGCTTTTTGGGATCTGCTCTAGCTTGTGCTGGGTTTGGGGTATTGTTCAATGTTCGAGGCAAAAGTCTCTATGCGGCAGCCTTTATTGGAGGGGTGGGAGGACTCGTCTATGAATTGTGTTTAATCGAGCATTGGTCAAATCCCATGGCTAATTTTATGGCGGCCACCTCGTTAAGCATATTAGCGGAATTTTTTGCCCGTAAGCTTAAAAACACTGTCACTGCCTTTACCGCTTGTGCTCTCATCCCCCTTGTTCCTGGAGGCACCGCCTATGAAATGATGTTGGAGTTTTCAGAAGGCCATGCAATCAGTGGATGGGTGAAATTGTTGGATGTTTTAACGGTTTCCGGAATGCTTGCGATGGGAATTTTATTGGTCTCGACTTTAACTCGATTTTTCTACTACTCCAAAGGACAATTGCACAAGACCAAACAAAAGATGCAAGACATCCCCTTGTATGCCAGTGAAACCTTTTTACATCCAAACGTAAAAGCTCTTCAAAAAAAGCATTCTCCCTTTAAAAATTCGAAGGATCTTTTTAAATCTCAATCTTCATCCTCTTCAAAGAAGTCAAAAGAGAAATCGACTTATAAAGGGAAAAATAAAAGGGATTCCAATGGTGAAAAACAAGCTTTCGTAAACTCTAAACCACAAGAATCCGATTAAAAAGATCGCTTAAATTGTCTGAAAAACAAGGACAACACGTATTCAATCTAAAAAAAGACTATGGATTTCGATAAATCCATAGTCTTTTTTTAGAGGAAAGAGTGGCTCGATATTATCAGATCAATTATAAAAATAATTATTAAAATCGGAAAATACGTAATTTATATTTAAAATTGATTTTATTGTATTTTTAAGATACTTACATTCTATTTTCTATAAAAGTTTCTCGTTAATTCTTATTAAATCTTTACTTGTCATGGGATATAAATTTTCCTAGAATGACATTGAATAAAGCGCTTGCATTTATACAATTGAAAGTATTAAATGAAAGCGTATGAAATTGTTTTGAAACGTTTGAGGAGAGAAAAGAGAATGCAAAAGACAAAAAATTGGTTTGGACTTAGTCTTTCTAGCATGCTTTTCGTAGCATCTTTGGCCGGATGCTCAAGCACTACAGACACAAGTTCCACTAAAAAAAGCGATTCTACTGCCAAAACAGACTCTAAAAGTACGACAAGTGATGAAACAGTGTTGGTAACATTTGTTCAGGACACAGATACACCTAATGGCTTAAATTTCCGTGATCTTGTTACAGAACAAATGCAAGTAGAAACCACATTAGAAGACGATGGCATTGCTTCTCGAATTTATAAACCGGAAGGAGGGGCCAACACACTTATCGTGACGTTCCATGGCAATGGAGAAGGGGGAACAGAAGAGGGTTCTAATAACTACTCACAAATCGCTGCCAATCGTCAAGTAGCAACGATGATTTCCGATGCGGTTCAATCTGGCTTTGGGGGAGCCTATGTATTGAGCTTTCAAACTCCAGATGATTGGTATCACGATCACACAGAAGAAGTAAAGAAAGTCATCGATGAAGTGGTAAAAGAATATAACATCGATTCAAATCGTATTTTTGCCACTGGCCTTTCCGCCGGGGGCTTGATGACCGAACGAATGATCGGAACTTATCCCGATTTATTTGCGGGGGCTTTAATCTCTTGTGCAGCTATTGCTAAAAATGATACCTATGTCGAAGGATCTGCGGTTCTTCCCAATCTTGGGGGCGACTATGAAACATATGAAGAAGAATACATCGTTTATCCTGATGAAAACGATAAAACCGTAGAAGGCATTGCGGATGACAAATCGTTGGATGCAGGCGATGAAAAAACCGGCTTTGAAACCGAAGATGGTACAGCCTATGCCAAGTTTAAAAAGCCAGCCGACTACGAAGAATATGTCAAGAATTACAATGAATGGATTGAAGCCATTGCCAAAAGCAATGTTCCTCTCTACTTTGTTCATAGCTATACCGATCCTACCATTTATTACAAATGGACCGAAACGGCCGTAGAAGGCATTGAAGACTATCGCCAAGCCAATAACTTGGATGGAGAAGTCCATTATGAAATCATCGACTCGACCGATCCATGGCCAGGCCATTGGGCATGGGTGCGGATGTACAACAATGACATCACGGATGCTCATGGACACTCCACATTGGATTGGTTTACTACACTTGTAGATGCAACCGAAGGATATAACGCTCCCGTTTTAGAAGTCTTGGATGACCACAACGATCTTGGAGAAGGTACACTTGAGTTTACTTTAGAAGCCAAAGTCTTAGACGATGGCCAAAAGGTTACACAAATTCATATCGCTCCAGTAGATGACAACATAGATGTAGATAAATTGACTCCCGATATGTTTAAAGTAACTCGGACGAACTACGATGAAACGCAAGAGGTTGAGGTCACGGATATCACCGTAGATGAGGATAACTGCATTATTCTAACAGTAGATCCAGTTGGAGTCTTGTACTACAATGGCAAACGTAACATCGTAGAACCGATTGTTTATTCTATTGAAGCTGTAGAGCTTCCTGTCAAAGAAAGTTAAAACTCCCTTAATTTTGACTCTATAAAGAGAAGGCTTGAACGAATTTAAGGATTTCGTTACAAGCCTTTTTTCAATGTATGCCTTCTCAAAATTTTTTGTTTTAAATAGAAATGGATAGACTTGAAATTTTAGAAAGCTTTCCCTTCAAAGAAGAGCTTTTTAAAATCAAATTTCTGGCGTTAAAATGAATTTTTCAATGACTTCGGCAATGGCACTTTCGTTATGATTGGCCTTGGTAATGTAATCGCATTGATTGCGCATGCCTTCCACTGTATTTTGTACGCCTACGCCTAGACCCGCGGCTTGAATCATCGACAAATCGTTAAAATTATCTCCAATCGCAATGGTTTCTTCTGGTTTTATGCCGAGTAAATGAGCGAGTTTCAAAAGACCAGCTCCTTTGTTTACGCCTTTGCGATTGAATTCAATGTAGCGATTGGACGAGTAGCTTACATCCAAATCCTTCGTGATGTCCTGTAAATCTTTTTCGATTTGTTGGAGGTAATCGCGATCGGTATTGACATACAACATCTTTGAGATGTCCTGCCCTTTTAAGAAATCTAAATCTTCTTCTAGTGTTTCTTCCACGACCATACGGCCGTTTAAATAGTCAGCTTCTTCTGGCCAAAAGCGATAGACATAGACGTTTTCTTTGGTGTAGACATGAATACAAACGTTGTACGGTTTGCCTCGCTCATAAAGAGCTTGGGCTTGATCCCAAGTGATTCCATTGAAGGATAAAATTTTATGGCCTTTATTTTCGGTGAGGCATCCTCCGTTATAGGAGATGATGTATTCTCCTTCTTGATCATCCAAGCCGAGTTCTTTCAAGGTATTTTGAGCAGAAAGATATCCTCGGCCAGTTGCCAAAACGAATTTCACTCCAAGTTCCCGCGCTTTTTGTATGGCTTCAATATTTTTTTTGGAAACGTGCTTGTCTGTTTGAAGCAGAGTTTCATCTAAATCACAAGCGATCAATTTGTACATATTCATCTCTCCTTCTCTTTTTTATTATGGCGAAGTTAGCCTTCAAATTGAGTCTGATTTTTGCCGTTTTCTGTGTGGCGATTGCCGTAAAAAAAGGATGCCTGCTTGATTTTCGCTAGGCATCCTTGAGATGATTGAATTTAAACGAAACTTTATCCGTTTTTCATCAGACGTTTTTATTTCCCATTTTTCGTTTTATCCATTATATTGGAATTTTTTGAGATGTATTTTTCTCTTTTGGGAATTTCCAAGATTAAGATTTCCTCTTTTTATGATTGTCTTTATTTAAAACGCGCAATCTTCGTTTGCAACAGCTCTTTTTCCTGCTTATTGTGCCTGGAATTTTCTGTTACGGCATTGGCTCCTACCTTTTGTAAGCTCTCCTAATCTTCCTGGCAGTTGGTTGGTTTCTAGCCATTCGATACAAATCCTGAATCCTTTTTCAAAGTTCTGATCCCTCAAGCCTTATTGGCCATTCAGTTCTTTGACTTCTTGATTCCATTTCGCTCTTTGCTTTCACAAACATGATGGGAAGATTTTGAGTTGCACTCGTCCTGTCACATTGTTTGGTCTATCCATTCTGTCTTTCTTCTTCTCACGATCACATTTTTAAGAGCTTCTTTGTAGGGAATTGTTTTTCCTGAGCGCTCTGTCTTCAGGATCTAGATTCCTTATTGTATTTTTTAGGTTTTCTTTTAGATAAGCATTTTCCCTATTTTCGATTGGAAGATTTTTTGGATCTTACACGGAATTCTTTTCTAAGGATTTTGGAATATCTTATTAAAATGATGTTTTTAGATATTCTTTTCTGACTTCTGATGTTTATTCTTTATCATCTCTTATACTTTCGAGAAGTTTAGGACTTCTCTTGACGCTTTTAGAATAACAGACGATTTTACGGAATTCAGGAATATGGCTAAATCGGTCGATTAACTGTCTTTTTCGGCTTAAATTTATTGAAATTAAAATAATAAGCGGTTTTTAAACGGTGAATTCTTAAAATAAGACGAGATATTTTTCGGAAATTAGAAAATTTTCATTTCCCATAGCAAAAATCTTGCGGGTATTTAGTCCTCTTTCCTCACTCTTTTTTCGATTCCATAAAAAAGAATGTCGCCTGTTTTAAGGCGACATTCGAGGAAAAGGAAGGAAATCAAGAAAGGTTTTAAAGCAGGTGAAGCATTCTGTAAAGATAGAGGAGGCGGCTATCTTTTAAACAGGATTTTCAGCACAACACAACTAGGGAAGAACTTTTTTCTTGAATGGCTTTGATCTCAATTTGAAGCAAGAGATCAAAGCTTTTCTTGATTCTACGCGATTGATTTAAGGAAGATTTTTCTATGATCTTTTGATTCTTCGGCTTCAATTCGAAGTTCAAGGAAGAATTTTTTCTTCTCATCCAAATTTTTTTAGGGAGAATAAGGAGGAAACAAAAGTTTTGGATGATTCGGATGATCCTTCTTTCAATCGTTTCCTTGATTTTTCAATCTTAGGAAGAGTTTCAAGAACAAATTGGCTTTCGATTTTTAGAGGCTTTTATCGTAAACCAATCGATTTTCTAGTCTTGGATTGACTTTCAAGAAGTTTTTAAATCAATGTGTTCAGGAAATTGTCTTTCCTTTGACGACTTCAGCATACTCTAGCAGCTCTCTATTCCCAACATCCATGGAAAAGTCGGTAAGTTAAAAGTCTAAATTGGTAAAATTTTATCATTTTTAATAGTTAAAAGATAAAAATATCTTGATTTAAATTTTAAAGAAGGTTAAAAATGGTAAATTTCGAATTTCGCTTTTTAGCCTTTAGATGGATAGGTGAATATAAAAGAGAGATTCTTAATCTAATAATTCGTTTCCTATAACTTTATCCACTTAGCATTAAAACCAAAACAGAAAAAGAGGATGCTTCTTTTTTAGAAACATCCTCTGGAATGAGGCTTGTTGGGGCTATGATTTTCATCAGCTGCCTTGCGATAGACTGTCCAAAACAAGTTTTCTTGTTTCTCGATCTGCTTGTGCATTCCTGTCATGCGTCGACTTCTTTTGGCGCTAGCGATTTTTTAAAAAATTTGCTTTTAGGTTTTAGCTTCCGTTCTAAATGGCCGTTATGAGATGGATTTCAAGATTATATTAGAAATCCTTTTTGATTTGATAATGATCCTTTTCCTTTAGGCCTTGTCTTTATGACTTTCACTTTATTGAGTAAGGGTAGGCCTGAAGGCCAATTATCTGTCGTTTTTTTTAGACGAGAACGGGATTGTAAGATTTCTCAAGAATTTTACGCATGCGTTTGGTTTTTTAATGATGAGTCTTTTGATGACATTTTGATGATGACCATTGGCCTCATTCCTTTAAGGAAGCGATTGGCTTTCTTTTGACACTTGTAGAATATCAGTCGCTCTTTGTCTACCCAACAAAATGGCTTAAATGTCCGGTTAAATGGCTTAATCGGTCTTAAATTATTGAATTATAGAAAATTTATCTAAATTATATTTGTTTTTACTGTAAAAAATAGTTTAAAAAAATTTAGTTAAATACGTTCTTTAAAACTTTTTGATGAGATCCTTAATCAAGTAAGGATCTTTTTTTAACTCTAAAGCATGGTTAGCGATGGTACAAAACCAAGACATGGCTTCAATAGGATATTTGGAACTCGCTGTTTCTCCAGTTAACATGATGGCAGCCGCTCCATCTTGAACTGCTTGGAACACATCACACACTTCCGGACGAGTGGGAACGGGAAGTTGGCGCATACTTTCAAGCATTTGCGTCACCACCATATAGGGAATACCTTGCGCTCGGCAGATGTTTTCTAAATAGTTTTGAATAGCAGGAAGCCAAGTAAGTCCACAAGCCGAAGCCAAATCTCCTCGCGCAATGACGATCATATCGGCTTCTTGAATGATTTCTTCAATATTTTGAACACCCACCATATTTTCAATCTTTGCCATCAAACGACAATGGGGTAAAAATTGATGCAAAGTTTGACGCAAGACTTGCAAGTCTTGCGCTTGTTGAACAAAGGGAACCAATACTCCATCTACGCCCGCTTGTTTTCCATAGTGGAAATTTTTTAAGTCTTTTTCGGAAAAAATGGTTAGATTGGAATCCTGATGGTGCAAATGAATGGATTTATGGCCTTCTAAAAGGCCAGCCTCTTGAACTTCAAAAATCCAAGATCCTTCATAGATGGATTGAAGTCGCAATTCCAAATCTTGATCTCCAATCCAAACTCCATCGTCTACTTTTAAAAGAGATAAAACATCGTAAGGAATGGGCAACTGGACAGGCGCTTCTAGGAGGTCTTTAGGCTTGACTTCAAAAGAATCAAATGTTCCTAAGCGTCGTTCTCGTCCTTGTAAATCGATGACGAGATGACACTCTTTGTGAGTTTCTTGGCAAGCTTGATGTAAATTTTCGATCCAGTCTTCATGATCCATTAAAGAGGAATGGGATAAATTGAGTCGAATCCCATTCATACCCGCTTCCAACATAGCCATTAACATCTCTTTAGAATGGCAAGTCGGACCAAAAGTTCCATAAATTTCAAGTTTAGACATATCTTCTTCCTCTTGTCTTTAAGGTATGTTCTTATCCTTTTAAACTTCCTCCCTAAGAACATGCCTTTTTCTTTCCATCTCCTTTTATCAAAATTCATTCCAATACCTTTTGTTTATGACTCGCTTTATTACGTAGAAAAATTGCAGTCAAAAAATTTTTTGAACGAAAGGCTTTTTTTCAATTTGGCTTAAAAAAGAATGGAGGAACAAAATAAATTGATCACTTTAAATCAAGATCTAAAAAGATTCTTTTTGGCTTTTCTTATTTTTAGACAAAGCCAAAAAGAAATAAAATACTGTGAATAGTTAAAAGAAGCCAAAGAAAATAAAGACTCGTCGAATCTACTCGACCAATAAAAATTATTTATAATTAAAAATTTATTTGGTAAAATTTTTTCAAAGTAATTTTTTAAAAATAAAAGGTGTGAATACCACTATCGAAAGGAGAAAACGAATTTTTATGTCATGATGAAAGTCATGCGTATCTAAATTCACTCTTATCATGAAGACAATCACGAAAGAAATTCCTGAAATTCTTGGGTTTCCTATCGATCCCGATGATCCTCTAGAGATGGATCAGAAATATCCATTTATGTACAGCATTTTTGATCCCATTCGTTTTTTTTCTTTACCCGACTTTGAGCATCCCGATAAACAGATGTTGGTACTCATTGGGCAATCCTCCCACATGGACGATTTGGAAAATGCCATTTTTTATGGCGGAACGTTGGGAAGAAACGTTCTTTACCAAGACCCAAAACTGAGAGGCACTATCTCTAAAATCATGATGACTAATTTCGTTAAATATGGTGGTCTTAAAGAAGCCGACAAAAATGATGGCTATTTAAAAGTCATTTGGCCCAAGAAAACCTTGCGATATCAAGGAGAAGATGGTCTTCTCCATGAAGAAGACGTAGACCTCGAAATGGATTATATTGATACAGAAAAAATCAAAAATCCCAAGGGAGATCTTCTCGCTCAATACGCCTGGCTGTGGCATGGAGGAAGTCCAGATGAACTGGCAGACCGTAACCTTGCTGATCAGTGGAAGGCCATCACTTCACACTACGAAGAAGACTCGTCCACCGAAGCCGAGGAAGCGATTCAAAAAAGACTTTCTATTTGGGAGAAATTTCGAGATGGAAAAGCTCTAGTGTCGGTTGATTTAGTCAAAGACGATTTAAAATAGATCCAATTGATAAAAAGAGAACTTAAACGAAGAATAATTTCTCATTTAAAGCTTCTTAATTTAAGAAAATGGAAATCTTTACAAGACAAGCTGCTGGTAGCAATCAGCGGCTTTTTTTGATTATCTATTTTGTACTTATTTTAAATTCCGTTTAGTAAAGATAATCTTCTTTTCGATCAAAAAGGAAATAACTAATAAATCATTGATACCTTTTTAAGATATGCGACTCATTTTTCCGATTGCGCTTATAAAAAAGTGGAGGGATAAAATGAAACAATCAAAAGAACCCAATGGATTCACCATCCTAGAAATGATGATTGTTATGTTGGTAGTGGCTTTGTTGCTGTTGATCACACTGCCCAATATTCAACAAAAAGAAAAAATCATTCGGGCTAAGGGATGCAGCGCCTTATTGGAAGTGGTGAATTCTCAAATCATGCTTTTTGAAATTGATGAGGATCGTACGCCTACAAGTCTTTCTGAGTTGATTTCGAAGGGATATCTTAAAGAATCGCAACAAAAGTGTCCCGATGGAACAACGGTAAGCATTCAAGATGGTCAAGCAGTCCACAACTAACCAGCCTAATGGCTTTACGATGCTTGAAATGATGGTGGTTATACTGATCGTCTCTGTTTTACTCCACACTCTAACGTTTATTCCAAGATCAGATAGCTTGGGACTTTTTTCACGCCATCTTCTTTTAAGTATTCAAAGTGAACAATTCAAAGCATTTGAGGCGCGAGAATCTCGCCAAATTGTAATCGATAAACATTTTTATGAAACAACAGAAAGAAAAGTAGAGTATCCAGCTTCTATTTCCTGTACTCCTCAAGTTTTACTTTTCACAAGTAAGGGAAACATCGCTAAAGGAGGAAGTATCACTTGTACACAAGGAGCCAAAAGTGTCCGTCTAGTCTTTCAACTTGGAACAGGAAAGGGACGCATTGACTATGTTTAAAACCAAACGACAAAGCTGTATTCTTCCTATCTATAGTCCAAACCAAAAGTCGATCAATGGCTTTCTATTAGCTGAAACGCTCTTAGCCCTTTTCATCTGCATGATCTCAGGGTATTTATTAATAGGATCTCTATCGGCTTTGTCTAAAACTATGAAACTGAGTGTTCAACCCACTATGGAGTCTAGTGATGATTAAACAAAAAGCTCTATTTCAAAAGAGAACAGAATTCCAATCTTCTAGCCATCCGTGCTTTACTCAAAAGCTGAATGGCTTCATGGTAAGTGAACTTTTACTCAGTTTGTGGATAGGAATTTTCATCACAAGTCTTTGTACTTTTCAAATAAAAACCATGCTCAATGCTTTAAGTCTACAAGGGGATGACCAAGAACAATTCAGTGTTCTTCAAATTCGCGAACTTGTAGCGCTCTCTAAAAGCGCAAGGGTCCAAAATGGAATTCTTTATTTGGAATATCAGGGGAAAGAAGAAACAATTGGTCAAGATAAAAATCGATTGGTAAAGAAGCCAGGATATGAAATTTTTTTGGAAAACGTGGAAAAGGTTTACTTTGAACAGACCGATCAAGTCATTGAATTGGTGTGGATCCAACAGGCCAAAACCAAACGCTTCCAAGTCGGCTAATGGCTTTGTTCTCGAACCAGCTTTAATTCTTTTTTCGTTCGTTTTGCTCTTTAGCGCCTGGTGCGTCCTTTGTGTTCATTCTCGTAGCGCTTTAATCCAAGCTTCTAAGCGTAGTCGTTTAGATCTAGCCATTTTAGAAAAAGCGAAAGAAAAAGCTGGAGAAATTTCATGGCGTAGACGGTGTGGAATGGAAGGCTTGGAGATAAATACGACTGAAACAATTCAAAACCATACGGTTCAATTTCAAGATCATACTACTTATCTTCAAACTAGTTACAAAGAAGAAGATCGAACGTTTTTAATGTTTCTTTATTACGATGAAAGTGGCCTAATCAAAGTTGAATATTTAAGGGAGAAAGATAGAGGTCCAAGAATTCAAAACGAATAGCTTATCTTAAAAAGAAAGATTCTTTCAAGATAGAGGTTTTAGATCAAAATGGATAGCTTTGAAAGCCTACTCAAAAATATGAAATGGTAAAAATGGAAAAGTGTAAGTCGTTAACCGCTATATCTTTAATTATGTATGATAGGATTCATAGACAAATACTCAGCCAGTTGTTTTGGAAATCGATGCTTAAAACAATTTTCTTGATTTATCTCTACTCAAAAGTCAAAAGTGTATTGTGAGATGAAACTTTGAGCCGCATAAAAGTTGGATTGATTCTATTATCCTTTTTCTCCAAAAATAAAACGGATTTTCCATAAGTAGAAAGTCCGTTTTATTTTTGGAAGGAAAGCCGCTTTAAACTCAAGAAACCAAAAAGACTGCTAATGGCTAGAAGCAAATAGAAAAAAGCATTTTGGAAAACGGCCGTATCTCGAGCCGTTTGACGTTTGGGTGAATTCCCTTCTAAAGTGGAGGGCGTTTCTAAAGAATGACTTGACTCTTCAATCAAGGGATGAATACGAAAAGACGATTGTTCTTGTTCTTTTAAATCATGGATTTCTGTTTCCAGAGGGGTGACTATCATAGAAACTGTCAGAGGTTCGCCATCTTCAGTATAAAATGGCTCCCATGGTTCACTAAGACCATAACCTTGAGGTAAGTGAAGATCCTCTTCTTGTAACAAGATATAGCCTTGTCCAGGAAAATAAATAGTTTGACTATCAATGAGTTGTTCCATTTCATCTAAGTAAAACAAATAGACAGGAGTGGTAGCTTCTAAATCAAATTCGCCACGAGCATATTCAGTTTGAGCCGAGAGATCTTTACCTTCTTCAGCAGAAACGATTTGAGTGGGAGCTTGAAGGAAAAGACTGGAGTCAAGTGGACTTCCATCACCATTTCCCTTTCCATAATAAAACGGATCGACTCCTGGAATATTGGGTTCAATCTCTAAATAGAAATCGGTACGGCCAATGCGTAAACCTTGTAAAACTTCAGGAGGATCATTAGAGAGTTGATAGCCAAGGGGAACATCTAATTCATAATCTTGATGAAGGGTAAAAACGGCTAAATAGGAACCTTCGAGTCGATCGGGTTGTTCAAAAGTTTGCGATTCAACAATGCGATCGGGATTGGCAGCTTCTACATAATTGAGCGTAATCGCTGTTTTGTTACGACCCTCTAGCCCGTCAATGGAGCGAGCAATCATAGATTGTTCGGGAGCAACTTGGAATTCAATTTCACAAACCTCACCATATTGTACTGTATATTTATTCCACACTTGGTCTAAATAATATCCTTTTGGAATACATAAATGGTTGATATCCAAGATCGCTTCTTGACTAGAACCAGCATATTGGACAGTTTGATGGCCAACAATGTATTGCGCACTGTCTACATACGTCAATTCAAAAGTAGCAGTGGATTGAAGAGTATTGGCATAGAGCGGAGGGACTATTTCGATGCCTTGAGCCGAGATTGGGATCCCCATATCCATTGTGCTTATCCATACGCTCACTAGACTGATCACAAAAAAATTCCGCTTCAAAAACCACATTGAGATCAAGTCTCCTTCCTCATATTCTATTTAAAAGTTCCTTTTCATGGAAAGAGCCCTCTATAATGTGACCCATGAAATTAATTCCATTGTAAAGGATCGATAAAGATTTTTCTATATGTGATGAGTAAAGAAAAAATGTTTTTTATTTCGCTCTTTTTGCCCACAATTTTATTTTGGAAACGGAATTCCTCATAATTTTTGTTTTTTAGATGTTTTATTTGTATTTGATCTTTAAAATAATAAAAATAATCCCAAAGGGATAGCAATACAAATAGTTTTAAATACCATTTTTATAAGCGGAGAGATTCAAGAAAGAAAATTTATCTCTCTCAAAATTTTTCATCTTTTTAAGATTTGATAAAGAAAAAGCCAAGATCTTTATCTTGGCTTTTTCTTTAATCTTTATCTATGGATTTTGAGCGGGATTAGCCGTAATACAATCAGAGTACGCTTTGGCTAGTGCAAACATTAAGGGTCGCCTTGTGTCTGCATTGACTAAGTGAGCGAGTTCTCCTTCGTGACTCATATAGCCCATTTCCACTAACATCGCAGGAACATTCGCAAAGTCCACTACATGCAAGGGATAGTAATCAGTCCATAAAATTCCATTGCCTAAAGGCCAATGAATTTGATCAAATTCATTAGCGACATACTGAGTCAACATATTAGAAAAGGTATCGTTTGATTTGACAAATAGCTCATATCCATAAAGACCGAGATCTTCTGCAGCATTACAATGAAGAGAAAGGAAATAATCTGCATGATATTGGTCAATCATGGCCACTCGATTGTTTAAATCGGTTACCTCATCAAATTCTTCGATCGATTCATCGACTGTGGATTGTTCACTACTACGAGTGAACACAACCTGGATACGGGGGTTGATTTGCGCCATGCACTCTTTGAATTCATAGGCTGCTTGTAAATTGATGGTGCTTTCGTAAATCATCTCATCTTCATTGTAGGGATTAATAGCTATTGTTCCAGAATCCAATCCCCCATGACCTGGATCCACTAAGATCGTAGCGATGGGATCTAGTTCTACAACCGGTGTAGGCGTGGAGATGGGTTCTAAGGCGGGAGTGATCGGTTCCACTTGGCTGGTGGACTCGAGTTGGCTTTCGGAGGTAAAGTCCATTCCTTTGGCAAAGGCTTCCAAAATGTTGGCGTTAGAAAAAACTTGCCAAAAATTGAATTTGGCTTGTAAGCCCATAAGACCCATAATACAAAGAACAATGGTACTGAAGCGCAAAAAAAGACGAACTGACTTTTTGAGTCGTTTTCTGTTGTTCTTTTTTTGTTTGTGTGCCATAAAACGGGTTCCTTTCTTTATTGCTCTTGCGCCCCCTTATTCTTTGCGCAAAATTTTTAGATGCCAAAATATATGAACAGCCTCGTACTATTCACATATACGACCAACACCATCCCCTACCCAATTTTTCTATCTGATGCTTTATCCCTTTTTTTCTTTTTTAAAATTATTTAGAAAAGTTTATAAAAATCTTAAATAAAGAAAAGAAATTATGTCTTAAGTAGAATAACCCATATTTTTTGATTTGCGATTTTAAAGGCACATTCTTTATTATCGCTTTTCTCTTTTTAAGCCAAAAGTCCCGAAAAATGGGGAAATTTTTTCATTTCTTCTTCTTTATTGTCCCCTTTTTCGAGGATTTTTAAAATCTTTTTTTTCGCTTATGGGCTCATAAAAAAAAGTAGCTTTTCGTCCAAAGAAAGCTACTTTTTTAAAATCTTAAGAAATATAGAAAAAATATGGGTTAAAAACGAAATTTTTTTTAAGAATATGTGGGATCTTCGAGTTTGCTAGCTTTAGAGAAAATGAAGTAACCGATAATAAATAAAACCGCCAACGTGCCCACTGCAATATTTTGTTGACCTGTAATTTGGGTGACAACTCCTACAATCGTAGTACCAAGAAAACTTGCTCCTTTACC
>CAZTNF010000026.1:0-17551 GCA_964615295.1 uncultured Erysipelotrichaceae bacterium
CCATCCCTTTTGAATATTCTGTTTCCCGTCATCACTATGATCTCTTTCGCTTTTCGGTCTATTCACTACGTCATTAAACGCAAAAGATTTCGGGTTTATGAGCTAGAAAGTCTTAAAAGATCGAAAGCAGACGATAGAATCGATGTCTTTATTTTGAGACTTTTCATCTCTTATTTAGGTCGAAACTTTAAACAAAAGTGGAGACCTTTTTTTATAAGAGAACTTCTTATATTTTAATCGTGTGGGAAACATGCTTTTCGTAAAGAGAAGCAGAAGGAAGAAGAGCTTACTTTTGAAGTATTTTTGGGATGAGATAAAATAAACTTATATGCCTTCGATTTTTCATGGAAGGAAAATCTTCTTTTTAAAGGATTTTTAATTTTTATATTGAAATCCTAAATAAAAGGAGCCTAGAGTATCTCTTTAAAAACAAAGAGAAAAATTAATGAAGAAAAGCTTTTGGATCTCTGTCCCTTTTTTCATAATGCTATTTTGGGTTTACGATGAAGGACTCTTTTTGGTGGGATATCCACTCTATTCTATAATCCGACAAGAAGAGCACTCGATTTCAAAAAGGAGGAACATAATGCCATTTCTCCACTGTCTGAGGAAAATCTTCTCTTTATTTTCTATGATGGTGCTTTCGCTTTTGGATAACTTCGTTTTTCCAATTTGGCTCTATCTTGAGCGATTTCTTGGCAGACTTCTCATGGCATCAAATTTATATGCTTTACCTTGGTTTAGTAGAACAGGAATTGATTGGAGCCACACCAGCAGAAAGGAGGACTCGGGCTTTCCTATCTTGATCATTGATCTAGAACTCCAACCCGAAATTTCATGAATCGTACCGCAAAATGCATTCGTATGTTAACTCTGCTGCGTGCCAATCGTTTAGTCAGCACCAAAGAACTCGCCCAAGCTTTAGAAACCAATCCGCGTAACATTCGCGAATTTCGTAAAGAATTAGAAGAAGCTGGGTATTCTATTCGTATTGTTCGAGGAACATATGGCGGTTATTCGTTAGACACCTCCACAACCTTGCCTTTACCTGCCTTAAACCGTAAGCAAGCTCAAGCCTTGCGTCAAACACGTGACTATATCGCTGCCCATCCAGGGCTTCCTTTTTGTGAAGATGCTTTGCCGGCTCTCAATAACGTGCTTTCCCAAATCAACCGCAATGGGTTTGAAGACGACTCCATTTATTTTTTAGTTCAAGATGGACAACACCAACGCTTAAGCAAAGCTGATCAACGCTTGTTGCGCCTCATTCGCAAAGCGATGGAAGATGGGATGTCTTTGGAGCTTTCCTATTTATCCAAAAATGGCTCAACTCCTAAATTGCGCTTGGTAGATCCTTACGAACTCATATGTCAAGATACGGTGTGGTACTTATGTGGCTATGACCATAGTCATGAAGCGTTTCGCACCTATCGTATTTCATCCCATCGTATGCTTGAACTTCATGAAACGTTTGATCGCTTTGTCAAAGACCCGACCTTTCGCTTACAAGATCACATTGGAATTAATACGTTGATTAAATCCGAAATTGAACACTACCTGATTCAAGTGAAAAGCGATCAAGCGCGCTTTGTAGAAGAGCTGTATTGGGGAGAAGATTTTAAAAAACAAGAGGAGAAAGAAGGCTACTGCACTTATTCCTTTTATTCTCCTAATGCGCAATATGTTTTAAATTTGTTGACACGCTTTGGTCCAGGGGTTCGCTTGTTGGAACCAAAATCCAGAGTGTCAGAATATGTAGAAAAATTAAAGGAAATCCTTTTGAATTATGACTAAGCAATGGATTCATGCTTCGGATCTTCTTAATGCGTTGCATTGTCCGCATAAGGCTTTAAAAGCCTATACTATGCCCAAAGCGGCAACCATGTTGGCTCCTGATAAATCGGAGTATTATCGTCAACTCGATTTGTTGCTTGAACCTCTCAATTTAGAGTGTGGATTACCTGGTGATTCCTTAGAACGAACTCTTGATATTTTAGCCGATCATACCTGTGGAAAAGATCTCCGCTTTCAGGCCGGAAAAATTCGAACGACGATTCCGTTGTTGTTTCAAAAAGAAAATGGGAATTGGAAAGCTGTTTATCCTGTTTGTTCTGTAGCTCCCAAAGAAAGTTTGCTCTGGACTTTATTGTTAAACTTCTTAATCGCAAAGCGGTGTGGAGTAGAGATTGAGGAGCATGCCTTTCTCTATCTCAATAAAAATGCCGTACGCCAAGAAGACAGTGTGCCTGCCGACTTTTTCTTGATATCGGATCGCCTGCGAAAAGCACACGGCGGATTTCATACCCAAACGGCCGATGAAATGATTCAAGAACTTCTTCCTTTTGTGGATGAAGAGGCCTTGTTTGCTCGAGCTGAGGAGATTTTTTCACACGAGGCTACAGATTTCATTCCTCGGCGGGTGAAATCCTGTACCTCTCCCTCGAAATGTCCCTACTATGGAGAATGTTGGAAAGAAGATGAACTGAGCGATGATTCCTCAGCTTTTTTAACCAATTGTGCTCATCGCCAATCCTTAGAGCAAGATGGGCTTCTCCTTCTTAGTCAAATGGATGGGGATCATATTGAAGGAACGCCGATGCAATACGCTCAGATTATGGCTGCTCGCGCTAATCAGGGGCTTTTTATCGACTCCAAAGCCATGCAGGAATGGCTGGATCAAATCACCTATCCCATTTCGTATTTGGATTTTGAATGGGATACCTATGCTCTTCCACCCTTTATAGGCATGAAGCCCTTTGATGTGTTGTGTTTCCAATATTCCTTACACATCGAACAAGAGGATGGTCGGTTGGAGCAATCCGTCTATTTCTCTATGGGAGATTGTCGCAAGGAATTTATAGAACATTTGCTTCAAAACATACCACCTACTGGAAGCATTATGGTTTTCAATATGGAGGGAGCGGAAAAGCTGCGTTTAATGCAACTTGCTAATCAATTTGAAGAATATCGACCGCAGCTTGAAGCGCTTTGTGCTCGCATGGTTGATTTGTCTTTGCCCTTTGAACAAGGGGCTTGGTACGATTTGCGTCAACGGGGAAAAAGCTCTCTTAAAACACTTTTACCTCTTTTTGCCAAAGAGGATGGTTATGCTTTGCTTGACATCCACAATGGAATGGAGGCCGTCCTCGCCTTTCGTCAGGCGGCTAAGAGCGAAGATTTGGATTTTCAGCACAAAATCGCTCAACAAATTTGTGACTATTGTTCCATGGATACCTATGCGGAACGCGAATTATTTCTTGGACTCAAAAAACGCTTAGCCGATTGGAATGAACAACAAGAATCCAAGTTTACCTCATTAAAATCTATGGAAAACCAAAGTCAAAATAAATCCCAATCAAGAGAATAAAAAGCAAGCCTAAATTGCATCCATAATTTAAATGGGATTTTAACGTTTTATTCTTGCAGAAGTGGTCAAAGAGCAGAGAAGTCTTTGACCATTTTTTACATTGATGAGTAAAGGTCATCATGGGATAATAATTCGTAATGTCCATGAGGTTGAAGAAAGCTTTTAGAAATCACTTATAAAGATCTAGAAAAGATCTTAAGTTGGAGGTTATATGCCAGGCATTGTGACTCATGCTTTATTTACTGAAGCCGTTTTAGATCGTTTAAACAATCCAATGTTGGATGCCCATCGTTCGTTGGTAATTACAGGAGGACAAGGGCCTGATTTTCTGTTTTATGATCACACCACCCCTCAAAAAATTTGGATTCCTGCGCCGTTGCGCGATTATGGCATTTTGTTTCATCACGAAAACGTCAATGCCTTTTACCAAAGTGCGTTGCAATCCATTCATCAAGAAAAAAATTCAGCTATTCAAGATGATTTAATCGCCTATGTGTGTGGTCATCTTTGTCATTGGGCCCTCGATAGTTCGCTTCATCCTTTAATTTATTCACGTGTGGGGGCCTATACGACTCACTCTTCGGCTCGTCATCATCGCTATGAATCTTTGTTGGATGCGGCTATGTTGCAATATCATAAGGGAATGACTATTGTCGATTTTCTTCCCGAAGAGCAGTGCTTTTCAATTGAACTTCCCGTGGCCCGAGCTATTGCTCGGATTTATGGTCCAGCCATTGAAACCATTTATGGAGAAACGATTCGTCCTTCTCGCTTTATGTATGTCCTACAAGAGTGGGAAATCATGCAAAAGAAATTTCACGATCCTAAAAACCACAAAAAATCCTTGCTTCATCCGATTGAGAAAGCCTTTCATCTCGAACATTTGGTAACTGGTTTTTCCATTCCTAATGAAGCGGAGGATAATATCGACGTGTGCAATTTATTGCATACTCCTTGGCCTGATCCTGTAACTGGAGAATTACGGGAGGAATCGATTTTTGACTTGTGGAATGTTGCTTTAGAGAGAGCTATTCGGGCCATTGGTCTTTTTTTAAAGGCCATTCGAAAACCCGCTCAAGAAGAAGCCTTCTTTCACTTTCTTGGCGATTGTGATTACGATACCGGAATGCCAGGAAGTCCTGAAATGAGTCATTTCTCGATCGTGGATTTATCGTATTGATCCCAATTTTTTGATTTGGCCTAATGAGGCTATCCACTCCTTTTTTCCAGGGCTATAACAGTCATTGTTGTAGTCCTTTTTTATGGATAAAAGAAACAGATAAATATTTGGTAAGGTTTTCATTTCTTTCGTTTTGATATTTTTTTCGAAACGATAAACTGAGTATAAATGAGCTTCATAGAGTTAGATTGCGCTTACTTCAAATGAATTTCTCAACTTAAGTCAAGAAAAAAGCTTGAAAATTCGACGTTTTGATGAAAAAATCTAATTTTTTTGGGCAAAAGATCTTGGATTTCTGTATACTTAGGACACAAAAAAGTTTCATTTGAAACTATTGAATTCTTTGTGTAAGGATCTTATTCACGAAATTTTGGCGCAAAGAGAAAAGATAAACGAGGAACAATACAATGTACAAAATTGTTGAAAAAAAGGAACTCAATCCTACGGTCGTTCAAATTACGGTCGATGCCCCTCACGTAGCAAGACGCGCAAAAGCGGGTCAGTTCATTATTTTACGTGTGGATGAAGAGGGAGAACGTGTTCCCTTCACTATCGCTAATGCTGATCCAGAAACGGGTCTAGTCACGATCATTTATCAAATCGTTGGTGCTTCGACTAAAAAGCTTTCGGCTTTAGAAAAAGGCGATTTCTTAGTCGACTTTGCCGGACCTCTTGGAAAGCCTTCAGAAATTGAAGGCGAAAATGTCGTGGTGATCGGCGGAGGTGTGGGTTGTGCGATTGCTTTGCCTACAGCCAAAGCTTTCCATGAAGCCGGTAAAAATGTTGATACCATTGTCGGCTTTCGCAACAAGGATCTCGTGATTTTAGAAGATGAATTCAAAAACGTATCCGATCATTACTATTTGATGAGTGATGATGGATCCGTTGGAGAAAAAGGTCTTGTTACCGCTAAACTCGAAGAACTCATTCAAAATGGACAAAAAATCGACAAAGTTATCGCCATTGGACCACTGATCATGATGAAGTTTGTATGCGCTTTGACGAAAAAATACGACATTCCTACCGTTGTCTCCATGAACCCCATCATGATTGATGGGACAGGAATGTGTGGTGGATGTCGCTTGATGGTGGATGGCAAAATGCAATTCGCTTGTGTCGATGGACCTGATTTTGATGGACATCTCGTGGATTTTGATGCGGCGATGAGTCGTAACCGTCAATACGTGGAAAAAGAACGTCATGACTATGACGAAGCATGCAACTTGTTGAATAAGAAAGAGGGCGAATAATTATGCCAAATATGCGAATGGATAAAAATCCAATGCCTTCTCAAACTCCAGAAGAACGCATTCAAAATGTAGAGGAAGTAACCCTTGGATATACCGCTGAAATGGCCATCGATGAGGCTAAGCGTTGCTTAGGGTGCCGTCACAAACCTTGCACTCAAGGTTGTCCTGTCAACATTCATATTCCCGATTTTGTAGCTAAAGTAGCCGAAGGGGATTTTGAAGGAGCCTATGAAATCATTTCTTTGACAAGTAGCTTACCTGCGATTTGTGGTCGCGTTTGCCCTCAAGAAAGTCAATGTGAAGCCAAATGTGTGCGTGGTATTAAAGGAGAACCTGTCGCTATTGGTCGCTTAGAGCGCTTTGTAGCCGACTATATGCGCGAAAAAGGGGAAGCGCCTGTGATCTTACCAGAACGGAATGGGCATAAAGTAGCCGTTGTAGGAGCAGGTCCGGCTGGTTTAACGGCTGCAGGTGACTTAGCTAAACTTGGATATGAAGTGAGTGTTTTTGAAGCCCTTCACACTCCTGGGGGAGTTTTGATGTATGGAATCCCTGAATTCCGTTTACCTAAATCCATCGTTCAACATGAGATTCAAAAACTGCGCGATATGGGAGTGGAAATTGTCACTAATTATGTTGTCGGACGTTCTGGGACTATCAAAGAACTCATGGATGATGGCTACGAAGCCATTTTTGTGGGCAGTGGAGCTGGATTGCCTAACTTTATGAATTTGCCTGGAGAAGCCTTAAAAGGAGTATATTCTGCCAACGAATTTTTGACTCGCTTTAACTTGATGAAAGCCTATAAAGAAGATTCTGCTACCCCAATTCAACATCCCACTAAGACCGTTGTTGTCGGTGGTGGAAATGTGGCGATGGATGCGGCCCGTTGTGCTCGTCGCTTAGGATCAGAAGTGCATATCGTATACCGTCGTTCCTTAGACGAACTTCCAGCTCGTAAAGAAGAAGTGGAACACGCAATGGAAGAAGGCATTATCTTTGATCTCTTGCGTAATCCAGTGGCAGTAATTGGGGATGAAAACGGACAAGTAAAAGCCGTAGAATGCATCGAAATGGAACTTGGTGAACCCGATGCCTCCGGTCGTCGTCGTCCCATGGCTAAACCTGATAGTAACTTCCTGATTGATGCTGACTGCATGATCATGGCGATTGGAACTTCTCCTAATCCGCTTATTCGTCAAACGACAGAAGGCCTTGAAACCAACCGCAAAGGATGCTTAGTGGTGGATGAAAACGAAATGACAACTCGTGATGGGGTATTTGCGGGTGGAGATGCTGTAACGGGTGCGGCTACAGTGATTTCGGCTATGGGAGCAGGTAAAAAAGCTGCCGCTGCCATGGATCAATACATCCAATTGCATCGTCAAGACGCTTAATTTTTTTCCCGCTTTAAAAAGCGGGATTTTTTTCTATGCTTTTTAGGTAAGCACAAGAAAAGACAAAAATCGAAAAAAGCTGTAGGACGAAAAGGGAATCCCTTATAAAAAAAGCCTAAACGTACATTTTAGAAAAGATCGCTCTTCTTTTGAGCCAAATCTTTGAACCTTGTTTGGTTCAAATTTAGTTTGGGTGTATTTTTGAGTCAATTGTCTGTTATCATCAAAACAGGCTTTTTGGATAGAAAAAGACATTAGCTGGTTTTTTCGTGGAAAGGAATCCTGCTTGCAAGCGACCAGCTAATTAAATCCTCTTAAAGTAACAAAGCCTTGCGAGTGGATAAACTTTTTATGATCAGTTCTAACGATTTAAAACCAGGACAAACCATTCAAGTGGATGGCGAAATTTATGTGGTTCTTGACACCCTTCAAAACAAAACGGCTCGTTCTGCCATGGTAGTAAAAGCGAAAGTGCGCAATTTACGCAGTGGCTCTAATGTCGAACTCTCTTGGGGTGGTGGAGAAAAAGTAGAACCCGCTATGATCGACAAGCGCGAAATGCAGTATCTTTATGATACGGATGATTCCATGGTCTTCATGGACAACGAAACTTACGAACAAGTCGAAATCCCCACAAGTCGTTTGGAATGGGAACGTAAGTTCGTAAAACCAAATGATAATGTTAACATCACAAGCTACGAAGGCGAAATTATTGGTGTTTCCTTACCCGATAAAGCCACGTTGCAAGTAGTAGAATGTGAACCCGCTGTCAAAGGCGATACGACTTCTGCAGCGCAAAAAAATGCTAAATTGGAAACAGGTCTTGAACTCAAAGTGCCTCTATTCATTAATGAAGGTGAAATGATCGTTGTTTCCACTGCGGACGGAAAGTATTCTGGTCGCGCTAAGTCCTAAGCTATTATCCAAGCCGCTTTGCGGCTTTTTTTGTTAATTCCCTTTTACTTAAAGGCATTTTTAAACCATTTCCCTATAAAGTTTGGTATAATGCAAAGTACATGTAGTAAAAGGACTTTAGGTTTACTTTTCCTTAGAATACAGTTAATTTTAAGCCTTATCTAAGAAGTAGAGGTAAACTAAAATGTCCCCTAAATTGGAAAACAATTTAGGTTTTTGGCCGATAGCCAATTCAGAGAAAGGAGGGTTCGGGCTTTCCGCTCATGCTTGACACGAGTATTCAGCCCGAAAACAGATGGCCAAACTATCTCGAAAAGAGAAGTACCAAAATCTGCGTGATTCGCTTGAGCAGGAAAGTGAACCCCAAGTCGGCACCAAACAAGCGCGCTCAACTCGTATGGCTGCTCCTGATTTTAAAGCGGACCAAAAATTGCGTGGGCCAGTGATCGAAGATTTGCTTGGTGAAGTAAAGCAATACAACTTGGACAATGGAGAACTCGTCACGGACGATACTCAGATGCAAATTCTTCACGATTTATCCACTCAAGAACAAGCGGCAGCTCGACGCTCCGTTCACTTTGAAACTATGGAACAAAACGAAGACGTCGGTGGCACTACACGTAATTTGTATGGCTCCGATTTGTCGAGCTTAATGAGCAATCAAGCTTCTACACGTCGCACGAGCCAATCCATTAAATCAAATAACTCCCAAGTGAAAACCACAACGGCTTCTCAGACGAAAAAAGTCCAAAATGAGGAACCCGATTTTTTGGATTTGTTTACACCTGGTCAACAGACCAATGAAGAGCCGATGGTTGAAATCGTCGAAGAAGAAACCAAAGAAAAGCCCGTATTATTTGGGAGTACGCGTCGCAAACGGCGCAAAACGTCACGTCCAACTAATGCTCAATCTTCACAAGACGATCTTGAAAAAACGCTTGATAGTCAGTCTCTTGATGCTTTATTTACTACTACCGAAGTATCTGTAGATGATCCTTATTTTTTAAATCAAGACGATGGCCCTGAGTTGCCCTTTACGAATCGTAATCAGCAAGGGGCCTATCAAGAACCAGTGGAAGAAGAGGAGTATTACGAAGAAGAACAACCAAGTGGTCGCTTTGCCTCTTTAATCAGCAAAGTGCGGCGCAAAACTCGCCCTGATGTAGAAGAGTATGAAGAAGAAAATGTAGAGGAAGAAGAACCACCCATAGTGGTCTCAAAAAAAGCCAAAAAGGCTTCCCCTTCTACAGGGAAGTCCAACCCAGCTTCCAAACAAACAAAACAAGTCAAACAATCTAAATCCAAGCAAGCGACAAAAGAAGATTCCTCGAATAGTGAACAAGTGAGCACGAGTGCAGTTATTTTTATGGTGGCTTGTTGTGTAATTTTGTTGTTGTTGATTTTGTTAACGATTTTTTGGATGTCTAAACTTGGTATTTTCTAAACTGTTTTTTGAGTTGAAGATAGGCTTCTCTCAAGCCGATCAATTTATTTTTATATTGGGCCTTGTGCTCAGAGGTTCTACTATGAATTCATTTAATATCGCCATAGATGGTCCAAGCGGAGCAGGGAAAAGCTCCTTAGCAGACGCTTTAGCCACTCAATACGGTTTGATTCACCTTGATACGGGAGCCATGTATCGAGCCGTGGCTTTGGCTTTGTACCAACAAGGCATTCCCCCAAAATCCAGTGAGGCTTTAAAACAAGCTTTAGATACGATTGTCTTAGACATGTCTCAAAAGAATAAGGTCTTTCTCAACCAAGAAGATGTAAGTCAAGCCATTCGTACCCCTGAGGTTTCTCAATTGGCCTCTCAATATTCCACCTTGCCTGAAGTTCGTCAAAAGCTCGTCGCTCTTCAACAACAAATCACCGCTGGTAAGGGCTTTATTGTTGATGGTCGAGATATTTGTGATGTGGTCTTGCCTAATGCCGAAGTCAAAATTTATTTGGATGCTACCCCCCAAGCAAGAGCTAAAAGACGAATGGTACAAGATGCTCAAAAGGGAAAGATCATTCCTTATGAACAAGTCTTACAAGACATTTTGCAGCGGGATGCGCGAGATATGAATCGAAAAGAAAATCCTCTTAGAAAAAGTGAACAAGCTACGCTTGTGAATTCTAGCTATTTGAATTTTGATCAAACCTTATCAGCTTTAAAAGCAGTAGTGGAGAAGTCTTTATCCAATAACTCTTAACGATCCTAAATTCTTCAAAAACTTTTTTTCTAAAGAATAGATAGAGAATATTGGTGATGACATTTTCCTTTGAAAGGAGATTTGCTTTTTGGAGGAATTAGCCTTGAAAAGGCTAATGGATACGTTACAGGAAGGAGCGGGTTTTCCTCCCATGCGAGAAGGTATGGGTATCCAATCCGCTATTTTTATGATAAAAGGAACTGTTGCGATTGTTGGTCGACCCAATGTCGGTAAATCGACTGTCTTTAATCGAATCCTCGGTGAACGCAAAAGCATCGTGGACGATATGCCTGGAGTCACACGGGATCGAATTTATGGAACCGCAGAATGGCTCACTCAAGAGTTTTATTTAATTGATACAGGTGGCATTCAAATCGAAAACCAAGACTTTGGTGACGAGATCAATATGCAAGTGGACATCGCCATTGAAGAAGCAGATGTCATTATCTTTTTAACGAGTGCTGTAGAAGGCGTCACCGAAGACGATATAGCCATTGCCCGTAAGCTCAATCGTTCTCAAAAACCGGTAGTTTTAGCTGTAAATAAAGCAGACAATGAAAACTTACGTTTTGCCGTATATGACTTTTATCAACTCGGAATCGGCGATCCTATCCCTCTTTCTGCCGCCCATGGTACTGGAGTAGCTGAAGTATTGGATGAAGTCGTAAAAGATTTACCCGATAAGAAGCTCAAATCCTATGATGGGATGACCACTTTTTGCGTCATTGGTCAGCCAAACGTAGGAAAAAGCTCCCTTGTCAATGCCATTCTCAATGAAGAGCGTTCGATCGTATCCAATGTCGAAGGAACAACACGCGATGCGATCGATACTCCCTTTCGTTACGATGGACGTGATTATGTCATCATCGATACCGCTGGAATGCGTAAGCGGGGAAAAGTATATGAAAATGTTGAGAAGTATTCCGTTTTACGTGCAGTATCAGCCATCAACCGAGCCGATGTCGTGCTGTTTTTGATCGATGGAGAAAAAGGAATCCGTGATCAAGACAAACACGTGGCTGGCTTAGCCCATGAAGCCGGTAAGGGTGTCATCATTGTTTATAACAAGTGGGATGCGGTAGAAAAAGACGATAAAACGATGAATGAGATCACCAAAAAGATTCGAGAAGAATTCAAATATCTCTCATATGCTCCGATCGCATTTGTCAGCGCTTTGACTAGAGCTAAAGTGGGTGGTTTAATTCCGCTCATCGATCAAGTTCATGAAGCCTGCACTATGCGGGTGGCGACAAACGTGCTCAACGATGTCATCATGGATGCGCAGATGATGAATCCACCAAAACCCCACAACGGCCGTCAATTGCGCATTTATTATGCATCTCAAGTCGCTGTTTCCCCTCCCTCTATTTTAATTTTCGTCAATGATCCAGAACTCTTCCATTTTTCCTACAAACGGTATTTAGAAAATAAATTGCGAGAAGCCTTTGGTTTTATTGGAACTCCAATCCACATTACCGCTCGTGCACGTTAAATGGATTTGATGTGTTTTACCATCACAGAAAGGAGGATCAGGATTTTCTTCGCAATCCTGAACACGTTATGAAAACAGCTGTTATTGGAAGTGGAAGCTGGGGAACCGCGCTAGCCCAAGTGTTAGCAGATAACGAGCAACCTGTGGAATTGATTGGGGTCATGGAGGATGAAGTCCAAGACATCAACAATAACCACGAAAACTCCAAATATTTCCCTGGTGTGAAACTCAACCCCAATTTAAAAGCCACAACCGATTGGAATGTCATCAAAGATGCAGATATCGTGTTATTGGCCGTTCCTACTCAAGCTATCGAATCTGTAGCTTCTAAAGCCGCAGAATACATTGATCATCCCGTGATCTTTGTCAATGTGGCCAAAGGATTTAATCCTAAAACTGACGAGCGCATGAGTGAAGTCATTCGTAGAGTGGTTCCCGAAGAAAAGTTATCTTCTGTTGTTTCTTTAATCGGTCCTTCTCATGCGGAAGAAGTGGTTGTTCGTCAATTGACTTCTATTGATGCGGTTTCGCAAAGTGAAGAAGATGCTAAGATTGTTCAAGAATTATTCTCTAATGATGCTTTACGCATTTATACGGCGGATGATGAAATCGGTAGTGAACTTGGCGCTGCAGTGAAAAATGTCATGGCTATTGCGAGTGGAATCATTGCCGGCCTTGGCTACAAAGACAACACACGCGCTGCTTTAATTACTCGTGGATTACAAGAAATGATCCGCTTTGGAACTCATTTTGGAGGCAATCCTCAAACCTTCATTGGATTAACGGGAATTGGGGATTTGATTGTAACTTGTTCTTCTGAAAATTCGCGTAACTTTCAAGCTGGTAAACAAATTGGACAAGAAAACGATGTCCAACACTTTCTGGAAACCAACACCAAGACGACAGAAGGCGTTCGGACAGCTAAAGTTGTTCATGATTTAGCCAAAAAGGAAAACATTGATATGCCGATTTGTGAAGAAGTGTATCAAATCCTCTATGAAGGCAAAGAACCCAAAAACTGCGCGAATGATCTGATGTTGCGTGAATTAAAGAAGGAGTTTTAGTATGGCCAAATATGTAAACAAAGATTCCCTTGTGGAAACCTTGTATTCGCAATACCATCTCAAGAAAAAAGAAGCTGCGGAAATCGTCAATACTTTATTTGAAGAGATGTCGCAGGCTTTGATTTCAGAAGGTACGGTAGAAATTACTGGCTTTGGAAAATTCATTATTTTTGATCGCAAAAGCCGTATGGGCATCAATCCAGTGACCAAAGAAAAGATGGAAATTCCTTCTACGAAGTTACCAAAGTTTAAACCTAGCCAAACTTTGAAAAATCGGTGTAACAACCGCACCAACACTACTAACCGGGATGAATAAAAGCCATCCCGGCTTTTTTAACCTTTTTCTGTTTGGCGGCCAAGTGATCTCTTTTAAAGCGCTTCTAGCCGTTTCCAAAAGAAAGCGTGTTTCAATAAAGACGTTGAGAAGATTAGGAAAGAAGGCTTTTAATGAATACAATTATTTTAGCTGGAGGTTGCTTTTGGGGGCTGCAAAAATTTTTTGATCAGTTTCCCCAACTTCATACTGAAGTTGGCTATGTTAATGGCAATTCCACCCAAACTACATATCGCCAAGTTTGTGCCGGTAGTGGCCATGCGGAAGCGGTAAAAATTGACTATCCCGATTCCATCGCTTTAGCTCAAATTTTAGCCGCTTATTTTGCTAGTGTCGATCCAACCTCCATCAACCAACAAGGAAATGATATTGGGATAAATTATCGGACAGGGATTTATGTCCAAAATGCGCAAGAAAAATCTATTGCTCAAGAAATGCTTTCGGATTTACAAAGTCATTACAATAAACCTATTGCGATTGAGGTCAAACCTTTAGTCAACTATTGTAAAGCTGAACCCGAACATCAAAAATATTTAGATGTCCATCCGAGTGGATATTGCCATTTGCCAAGATGGATTTTAACTGGGCATCGCTTGCCAACCCTTGAGGAAGTAAAAGCAGCTTATCCTTCTATAAGTCTTGAATAAAAAAATCTTCTGCTCTTTCTAAATGGCTTGTTTAGAAAGAGTAGAAGATTTTTTTTTAATAGTTGAAAAATAAAATAGCATTTTTACTTTACTCTTGGCTCTTGCGGTCATCGCTTTCCAGAAAAAAAATTTCGACTTCTATAATGAATACACAATGGCCCAACAGGGGCTTGCTGGGGAAAAATTATGCATAAAAAAGGACAGTTGATGGGGAGAAAGGGTGGGTTTCTCTTACCGCTTCAGGGAATCCAATATAAATTATGAAATATATGACGGTGATGGAGGCCGCCCAAAAATGGGGAATTTCGGATCGCCGGGTTCGATTTCTTTGTTCTCAAGGGCGTATCCGAGGAATCATTCAACAAGGACGGCGCTATTTAATCCCTGATACCACGGAAAAACCTCGCGATGAACGGGTACGAAAAGCAAAAGGAGCGGATGCTAGAAAGTATAACGATTTTACGCGTCTTGATTTTCTCAAAAATATGATAGTAGATTTACCGGAAGATCCCAATATGGTGGGATGGAGTCCTATCTTTTTGCATCGATTCACTTGGTCTAGTACTTCAGCTGCAGGAGGAACGTTTGTTCAGGAAGAAATTAATGAAATTTTAGCGGGAAAGGTAATTGTCAATCATTCCCTTCATGAACATATGATGGTGATGGGGTGTCATGATGCGATGTGTTATGGGCAAGGCTGTGCTTTTCGGCGAAAACCTCTATCTCAAAATATCATCCGCACTATTCATTCCTTGGTATTGATGGATGATCCTCTTCATAAAGGGCGCTATCGCAAAGCAAAAGTTCGCTTACAAGAAGATCAGCTTGAACCCATTGCTTTAGATTTAATCGAGCCAAGGGTCAATGATCTATTGAATATCAACACCCAACGAAAAAAAACGATGCATCCAATTGAGCGCATTACCCGTTTGTATTTGGAATTTCAAGGCATTCATCCCTTTTACGATGGCAATGGACGAACCGCTCAGGTGCTTTTAAATTTAGAGCTGATGGAAAATGGCTATCCTCCCATCGTTCTACATGATGAAGTGGATTCCCAAGCCCATTCTCAAGCGCTTTTTGCCTTTTTGGAGACGAATGATGCCTCTTTAATGATTCGATTCATCAGTCAAAAAGTAGAATTGGCCATGGAGCGCTATCTCTCCGGTTTTCGCAAGCGTAAAACGGTAAAAAAGCCCATGGTTCCTACTTTAATGCTTGAAAGCAGCTATACCGCAAGTGCTTAAATCCACCATTTTAGACTGTTGAATTTTTCAACAGTCTTTTCAATTTTATGAAACTTTTAAACGTTCTCTTTCTTATACTTCTTTTTTCAAGACTCTAGACTTCTTCCAATTGCTATTTTTCGCTTTCTCCTTATTGAGTGAGTAAAATTAAGAAGGAAGAAAGGACAGAGATTAAATAAGATGATTCGCAAAGAAGTATGTAAAGAAACCGAAGGATTAATGGGTGGAAAAG
Source organism: uncultured Erysipelotrichaceae bacterium (assembly GCA_964615295.1). Classification (GTDB taxonomy): domain Bacteria; phylum Bacillota_I; class Bacilli_A; order Erysipelotrichales; family Erysipelotrichaceae; genus Allobaculum. The sequence continues at coordinate 15,324 of CAZTNF010000026.1, forward strand.
GAACTGTTCGAGTTTATCACATTTTAGACAAAGAAGAACTCGGAAACGCTGGTCGTTTATATGGACGAGTGGTGCTTGAACCGGGGACATCGATTGGATGGCATCGTCATAAAGGTGAAACCGAACCGTATTACATCTTAAAAGGAGAAGGAACCTTTATTGACAATGATGGCTCCAAAACAATTGTGACTCCTGGAGATGTATGCGTGATCGAAGATGGTCATTATCACTCCATTGAAAACAACAGCAACGAACCCGTTGAATTCATGGCGCTTGTTTACAACTTGATCTAAAAAAACCTCGAAATCCATCGAGGTTTTTTTGTAGGGGTGGAAAAAACAAGAAAGCTACGCTTCATAAAGAGAAATGCCTTCTTGATAAGCCCAATCCATCGCCTCTCTTTCTAGTTGTTTTACCAAGGGATCTTTTCCGATCCTATAGCTTTGAATATCATACGGGTATTGCTGGGCTAGGCTTTCCTTTAAAACGGTATACTCATTGGCTTTAAGGGGATGGGCACGCAAATAATAGGATAGGGCTAAATGACGCTCTATTTCTTGGCGGTTATCCACTTGATAAATGTGAACATGGTGAGTCCGGACATCCCTCCCCTTAAGAAAAAAACGGCGACCGGGAAGTCCAAATTCTCCCATAAACTCATAGCCAAGTTTTTCAAAAGCAGGAATTAAAGGCTCTATTTCTTCTAAATTTTGAACCACTGGCATGATATCGATAATAGGTTTGGCTTTCATGCCAGGGATTGAAGTGCTACCAATATGATAAATGGCTAAGCAGTTGTTTTTTAAAAGTGATTGAATGACTTGCGCCTCCCTTTCAAATTGTGCTGGCCATTCGGGAGAATAATCACAAACGATTACGTGAAAAGCCATACCTTTCCACCTTTCTCTTTTTATTTTTCTAATTTTGACAAGTTCTCTTTTCAATTTATAGAGAACCAAAGAGAAAATCGCTTTTTTGTAGCTATTTATGGTTTGTTTTTTTGAATATTTTATCTTGAAAAGCTCAATTAAATAGGAGAATCATCGGTAAACAAATAAGCTAAGAATTTTTCATATGTGTCCCGTTGACGACAAGTGATCGTTAAACTCAATTTGGATTGAGGATGGGCATTAAACCATCCCGCTGCTGCAATGACCGCAAAAGGCAAGTCGGGATCCAACCATCCCTCTTCTGTTCCAATGGCGGGAATGGCAATGGATGTCGCTTCCATTTTATCTGCAAGCGTTAAAATGGTCCGAATAAAGCGGGTATAGCTTTTCTCATCGGCCTTTTGAGGTAAAGAGGCATGAAAAATGCATTGAGCAAGCAGATTGGGGGCTTTGGTGACAACTAATTTTCCAGGTTTAGGAATGGGTAACTCGAAGCACACATCGTATAAAGTCGGCCCACATGCATTTAAAAAAGCAGATGGGCAAGGCTCATTAAAATCAAAAGGATTATGGCCTACGTTAACGACGATATCGGTGGCTTGTTCGCAACATTCACCATGATCAATATATAAAGCACTTTGAAAGTCGATTTCCTCTTCCATTTCCTCATCTTCACAAATTAAAGTCAAAAGTTCTTTGTTTAATAAAATGGACAATCCCCAAGGATTCAATATAAGGCCAAGAATACTTTCATCTTCAAGTGATTTCCATAATAAGTCACTCGCCTTTAAAACTTCATAGTCGGTGGGTTGCCCTTTTCCCATTTCTTCTTTTGAAGTAAAGGCACAAAAAGCCATCCCCCCTTTTTCCATTTCCACTTTGCGAAAAGCTGGAATATTTTGATCCAAAATATGGTTGAGATCAAGCTTTGGGATTTCCAATAAATCTTTTGGTTCACTCGTCTCAAGGGGTACATAAAACAAAGATTCCTGGACCATGCATTGTTTTAAAGAAAGAATGAGATCATAAATATGGCTTTGAGAGCGCTCTTCGTCTAAGGATTGTATTGCTTGTTCCACTAAGAACAACGGATTTTGGTTATCTTCAGGCAATGGTTTATTCATAAACCTAGAATAGCTAGATTCTAGCTTATCGTCTAGGGAGTCCCTTTTTTCTATGAATGGAAGAAGCTAAAATAGATACCTAAGAAAATGGTTATTTTAGTGAATTTTATTTTCATTTAGAAAGGAATCCTCTACTGTGACATCCTCCCCGGCCTCTTTAGGCGGGGGCTTCCTTTCGCACAAGCGAACAGTCGGTTCTCGTTCGAGTAGTCCA
>CAZTNF010000027.1:0-17358 GCA_964615295.1 uncultured Erysipelotrichaceae bacterium
AACATTCTAAAAGTTCGCCCGCTTCAATGGAGATGGATTTAGCGAGATTTTCTGGGGTGTGGAATGGCTGCCAGTCTCTTTCTTCGCTAAACTCACGCAAGGCTTGTATGGCTTCTTTCATACTTTTTCCCTTTCTCTAATGTTTTTTTAGTATAACATCAAAAAAAAGAGCTAGTTGAAAACCAGCTCTTTGAGACGAATTAATCTGTAAATTTGCTGTAGAAGGCCATTTTCTCCAAAGCAGACGTATCGGCAATGGGGTTGTCTTCTAAGCGTAAGGCTTCTAAAAGCTCTAGATCTTTGAGGGGAGAAACATCTTTGATGTAGTTAGCCTTCAAGGTTAACTGACGCAAGAACTTCAAGTTGGCTAAAGGCGTGAGATCTTTGATCATATTGTGATCCAAACGCAAGTAGGAGATGAAGTCAAGGTGTTCAAGAGGTTTCAGATCTTCAATGTTGTTGTTGTAAAGGTCGGCAATGCAAAGCTCATGCAGATTTTCCAAGGGCTTCAAATCGGAGATGTTGTTGTTTTCAAGAGAAATAATCTTTAAGCGCGGCATGTCCTTGAGGCATTCAATGCTTCGAATTTGGTTACGGCCTACATTGAGTTCGGTTAAATCATGGCAATCCTTTAATGGTTCAATGCTCGTAATGCGGTTGGTAAAGAGATTCAAGGCTAAGAGCTTATGGGCATCTTTTAAGAACTCTACATTTTCCAGCTGGCAAAATTGTCCATTAAAAACTCGCAAATTGGAAGCATTCGTAAATTCATCTAAGTGTGAAATTTCGTTTTTGGATACATTGAGTTCGCGCAAATCTTCGATATGGTTGAGATCGCGCATATCTTCAAAACCAGTTTGTTCCATGGAAATTTCGTGAAGACGAGGAAGTTCTTGGAAAAATCCAAAATCTTTTACTTCGTTGTAGTCCATGTTGAGGGCTTCAAGGGAGGGAAAATCCTTTAAAGGATGATAATCCTTCAAATAGGGATTATTGGAGACATCCAACCGCTTGAGATTTTCCATGGAGGACAAGGGGGAAATATCGGAAATGAGGTTCGTGGCTAAATTAAGGTCTTCAATATGGCGCAAGAAGGATAAATCTTCAATGTAAAAGCGGCGCATACCACTCATATCTAAGCTGATGAGTTTGGGAAGCGTTCCTAAAATGGCGTAATTGAAAGGGCCATTTTCGGTGTTAATACGAATGCGGCGCAATTCTTTGCAGTTTTCAACATGGTTTAAAGAGTCGATTTTGGCTTTTTTCAAGTTCAACTCTTTTAAGTTGATCATGCTCGCCACGGCAGAGATGTCCATGACGTATAAGTTGTTTCGAGAAAGGTTTAAGCGCTCAAGTTGATAGTGGGAATCAAGGGGTTCAATATCACGCAACCGGTTTCCACAAAGGTTTACATCCACCAAATTTTTTAGGTTTTTGAGGGGTTTAATATTGGTAAGCGCATTATTGGATAAGTTTAACTTTTCTAAGTTTTCAGCGTATTCCAAGCCTTCAAGGGTGTTGATGTCAAGATCGGATGCATCGAGCTGAATCAACTCCAAAAGATCTTCTTCTTTGAGATCTTTGGCTTTTTTATGGAGAGTTCCAGCAATGACATCGGCTAAAGCAGCGTTTTTAATAAACATGATTCTTCCTCCAAGAAAAGGGTGATCTTTTTTTAATTATACCTAATTTATCCTCTAAAATTGTCAGTTTTTCTAGATATTCATAGCGCCTTCATGGAAAGCATTCGTTTTCTTTGTTTCATTTCAAAATTAGGAAAAAAAGGTAAAACACAAGTGACTCATTTTATAAGGCTTGAAGATTTCAAGCGTCCATTTTTTTCCTATGAATTTGGTTTCCTTTCCTTAAGGAAGAAAATTTTAATAATGAGGAAGTGAACATTATTACAAAGATTTTGACCTAAAAACTAGAGTAAGAAAGGCTTTTTCTTGACTCTTTTTGTGGATAACTTCATAATGCTCTTTGTAGGATAGATTTAAACATAGATTTTTAGAGTCTGGATAGTTTTTTTGCTTTCCAGAGTTCGGATTGGATTTTCTTCCAATCGAAAAAATCTCCAATCTATTCCGGGAGGTACATAATGAACACTGGAAAAGTGAAATGGTTTAACGCTGAAAAAGGCTATGGATTCATCACAGGCGAAGATGGAAAAGATGTATTCGTACACTACTCTTCCATCAACCAAAAAGGGTATCGTTCCCTTGATGAAGGCCAAACTGTAACTTACGATATCGTTGAAGGCGACCGTGGAAAACAAGCTTCCAACGTTACTCCTGTTGCTGAATAATCGTAACGTCTAAACTGAAAACCAAGAAAAGCGCTTCGGCGCTTTTTTTTATGTCCAATCTAAAAAAGAGCCATTCCTTTTTGGAAAAGATGGCTCTTTTTGTGTTGTTAAGATTCTTGATCAAAGCTGCGGTAATACAATTCCACTTTATCTTTGAGTTGGGCTTGAATTTGAGCAAAGACTTTTTCAAACTTGGCCGGATCAAACAAAACCAAATCGATATAGGAATAGGACTTTCCAATCGCACCACCGATGACTTTAGCACAATTCAAAGGCGATAAGAGGGCTTCAATTTGTTTGGAGAGTTCCTGACGGAAGGTGGCATCCTGTTCGTTATCAAAGGGATTGGCGTAATAGATGTACCCAAATTCACCATCTTTAGCTTTCAAATCAAGCTGCACATCCCCCTTATTGCCAAGCGTTTCTTCAATTAAAGCGGGGTGCTTGGTAAAAATCATCTTCATATCTTTGCGCAACGAATCGCTCGCAAAGTCCTGGTGGGGCTTGAATACGGTAAAGATATCTAAAGGATGTTTATATTCTTGCCAATGATTTTTCTCGACAATGCCTTGGATGACTTCATAAAGCTCCGTCAAATTGCAGAAGTCCACTCCATTTTCGGGTTCATTTAAAAAATCAACGCTTGAAATATAAGACTCCAAGAAGGTTTCGCCAAGGGCGAGTTCCACTAAGTAAATGCACATTTCGCGTTTGTATTCGGGATTGTCGATCAAGGAAAAGCCGGGACAATACACATTGCACGAAAGGGAATGGGACTTTTCATCCACGACATAGAAGACCGTCATATCAAAGAGTGAGTAATGTTCATCTTTAATCTGCAAACTGGCTTCAATGGCTTTTTGAGAAAGTGGAGGCAAGGAATCGTTGATGATCCAAGTCTTCTTAATATTGACAGGAGCAAGCTTTTTCATTTGTTGACAAATGAGTTGGCTTGTCTTGTTGGGGCCAGAGTCAAAAGTCATCTCTGGCATTTCAAAGTTATCTTCTACGAAAAAGTGGGCTCCACTGATGCGATAGGATTCGTTGTTGAGTCCTTCGAGAACTTCATTGATTTTTTCGTAGTCATGGACACGCAAAGCTTCCAGCAAAGTGGATTCTTCATCGACAAAGCGATCCCAGAAGCTTTTGATGTTATCAATTACACTCATGCTACTCCCTCTTACCTGGAACAATATCCAGATTTTAAAATGGCTTGCTCTAAAAAGCGAGCCATGGCTTGATGGCCTTGGGCATCAAGATGAATGCCATCCACTCTTCCTCCCGTAAAAGGGGGAGTGGGCAAAACGTGGATGTTTTCTTCATGAAGGGCTTGACGCATCGCCGCTTCACTGTTTTGTAAAATCAATCGACCACTTTCTCCCATCGTTTCTAGGCTTATTCCATCCAAAACATCTTTTTGAGTGGCTAAGCGACATGGAGGAACAAAGAGAATGGGAGTGATGGGGCTATGGTTTTGGTGGGCAATCTCTTCATTGGCTTGAACGACAGCGGACTTAAAATGCTTAAACGCTTCAAGCCAACTGAAAAGTTGGGAATGAAACATACGACGGGCATCGTTTGTACCAAGCAAGATGATCACCAAATCATAAGGGGCTTCTTGGCGCAAAAAGCGTGCGATGTGTTTGGATCCATCGATATCGCCAAAAAAAGGGGAAGGGGAATAAAACAGGCGACCGTTTTGGCCATTGTCTTTGATCATCCATTCAGGATGTTTCGCTTGCAACAATTCCACAAAGCGTCCCTTTTGTCGATCGCCCGTTTTGGGATCATAGCCCCACGTATTGGAATCCCCAAAGATTAAAATTTTCATTGCCTCTCTTCCCGTTCATAAACCAGAGTCCGCGTGGGCGTGATTAAAAAATCCAACCGCTCATCCCAAGGAGCCGGAATAAAGAAATCTTCTTGCTCATCATAGGCAATGCCGATGCGAATGCATTGGGGATGCTTGGCCAAATAGCGATCGTAATAGCCTTTTCCATACCCTATGCGATATCCATCCCAAAAACAAAGCATGGGAATGATCAACACTTCAGGCACCACTTCTTCTTGCCCGCCTAAAGGGCCAGAAGGTTCCAAAATCCCTTTGTATCCCGGTCGTAAATCTTTGGGTTCATAAAAAGCCATCTCGCCTTCGCCAATCACTTTGGGAACCACGAGTTGGGGCAATTGGCACAAGCCACAAAAGCGAATGAGTCCTTCTACATGGGCATCGGCTTCAGATTTTGTGGGGATGTAAAAGCCGATGCTGCTGGCTTCTTGAAAAAAGGGCAGAAGCCGAGCGGCGATCTGCTGATTTTTGGCAGGCCGATCTGGAATCTGCTCTCGGTTTTGAATCATCAATTGGCGGTTCAAGGGATCACCCAATGGACTCGCTCATGTCGAGTTTTAAAAGCTGATTGAGCTCCACAGCATACTCCATGGGCAACTCGCGCGTAAAGGGTTCTAAAAAGCCCATGACGATCATTTCAGTAGCCTTAGCTTTGGTTAAGCCCCGGCTCATTAAATAGAAGAGTTGCTCTTCGGAGATATTGGATACGGTGGCTTCATGCTCAATTTGGCTCGTTTGGTTGAGCTGACGATTGAGAGGGATGGTATCGGAACGCGAGACTTTATCTAAAATCAACGTATCGCATTCCACTTTGGATTTAGCGTAATCCGCCTTTTTGTTGTGGATTACCCAACCACGATAGTTCACTTCTCCCCCTTTACGAGCGACCGATTTGGAAATAATCGTACTGGAAGTGTGAGGAGCCAAGTGAATCATTTTCGCTCCCGCATCTTGAATTTGGTTTTCACTCGCTACTGCGATGGAAATCGTCGTGCCTTTAGCATAGGGACCAGCCAAGATGCAGGAAGGGTATTTCATATTGATGCGCGAACCGACGTTTCCATCAATCCATTCCATGTGACCCGCTTCTTCCACAAAAGCGCGTTTGGTCACCAAGTTGATGATGTTAGTCGACCAGTTTTGAACTGTTGAGTAACGGCAACGAGCATTTTTATGAACGAAGATTTCCACGACAGCCGCATGCAAGGAATCCTTCGAATAAATTGGCGCGGTGCACCCTTCGACATAATGAACATCAGCGCCTTCATCCACGATGATCAAGGTGCGTTCGAATTGACCTGCGGATTGGGAGTTGATGCGGAAATACGACTGCAATGGCTTTTCAAGCTTCACATCTTTAGGAACATAAATGAAGCTTCCTCCCGACCATACAGCTGTATTTAACGCGGCGTATTTGTTATCGGTATAGGGAATGATGCGTCCAAAGTACTTTTTAAAGAGTTCAGGGTGTTCTTTTAAAGCCGTGTCGGTATCTAAAAAGATGACTCCTTTGTCTTCCACTTCTTTTAACATGTTGTGGTATACGACTTCGGATTCATATTGGGTCGAAACTCCAGCTAAATATTTTTGTTCGGCTTCGGGAATTCCGAGTTTATCAAAGGTATTGCGGATGGTTTCCGGCACATCGTCCCAATCGTTTTCCTGTTTTTCGCTTGGTTTGATGTAATAGGTAAAATCATCAAAATCGATTTCACTCAAATCCGGTCCCCAAGTCGGATTTTTTTGGTTTAAAAAGGCGTGATAGGCATCCAAACGACGATCTAACATCCATTGAGGTTCTTTTTTTACCGCAGAGATTTCGCGAATAACTTCTTCGTTTAATCCCTTTTTGGTTTTAAAGACGGAAGTATCTTCGTCATGAAAGCCATATTTATAGGTATCGTCTTGAAGAATTTGGACTTCCTCTCGATCATGCTTTTCAGCCATTGGCTTTCACCTCTTCCGTTGTATGGTCATGCTGGCACGTTGGACAATCACAGGCCGCTTGGGTTTTGTGGACCACTTCGCCATCCTTAGCGTTCTTTTCTTGTTCTTCAATCATTTCTTCTACCGCGCGCCAACCAATGGTCGCACAGCCGATCCGATTGGGCTGTTTGGCTACGCCTTCAAAGACGATGGCCTCATCGAGGGAATCGGGATCAAAGTCTTCCCCATGCAACATATGATAATAGTTGTCGATAATGTCTTTGGCTTGGGCGATGGTTTTACCATCCAACAAATCCGTCAAAATGGATGTAGAAGCGGTAGAGATGGTGCAAGCATGCCCATCGAAGCGCACATCTTCGATTTTTCCATCTTTGAATTTGGCTTGGACAGTGATGTCATCGATGCAGGAATCGCTTGCCATATGGCGTTGCTCATACCCCTCATTTTCTTTCAACCCTTTGTTATGAGGATAAGAGTAATTGTCCATGATGATGTCGCGATAGTAAGAAGGATCAATTGCCATATTTTCCTTACCTTCCTTTCTAAAAGAAGATGTCGAGACACTTTTCGACAGTGGCTTCTTTGAGCGCATCGATCAAACGATCGATGTCCTCATAAGTGGTATACAAATAGGCACTCGCACGGACGGTTCCATTGACCCCGAGAATTTCACCCGTGAGTTTGGCGCAATGTTGACCCGAACGCACTGCAATACCCTTAGAAGATAAATAACTCGCTAAATCTTGTGGGAAGATCAGTTGTCCGTTGTCGTAGACGTTAAAGGTAATAATTCCGCAATCGGCCTCGGCATTATAAATTGTTACTTTGTCTTTCAATTCTTCTTGGGCCCGTTTTAAAAAGTAGTGTTTGAGTTCTACTTCATATTGGTGGATGTCTTCTAAGCTCAAATGCTTTAAATAGCGCATCGCACTCGCCATACCCAAGGCCCCTTCAATGGGCATGGTGCCTGATTCAAACTTAAAAGGCGTTCGGCGTAAAACAAGGCTTTCACACGTTTTGGCAAAGCGCGCATTGCTTTCCCCGCCATAAAAGAGGGGATGAAGCTTTTCCAACAGCTCAAATTTTCCATAGAGTACCCCAATGCCGGTAGGGCCACACATCTTATGGCCGGAAAAACCAAAGAAGTCACAATCCAGCTCTTGCACATCGACAGGCATATGGGCCACGGACTGCGCGCCATCGACCACAATCCAAGCTCCATGGGCATGGGCGATTTTGGTGAGTTCCTTGATTGGGGCGGTATACCCCAATACATTGGAGACTTGGGCTAACACCACGACTTTAGCGGTGGGATTATCTTGAAAGGCTTTTTCCAAATTTTCAGGAGTAACTCGCCCCTCTGGAGTGAGTTCGATGAAGTTCACCGCCACGTTTTTGGCATACCCCGCTTGTTGCCAAGGCAAGATGGAGGAGGCATGTTCGAGTTCAGTAGTTAAAACCACATCTCCTTCATGCAGCCATTGGTTGGTGATCATCAAGGCCAACATGTTCAAGGATTCGGTCACCCCTGAGGTAAAGACGATTTCTTCAGGGCGTTTAGCGTGAATAAACTCGGCTGTCGTCTTTCGTGCCCCTTCATAGGCGTGATCGACTTGAGCAGACATTTCATAATCCCCGCGATGCGCATTAGCACCAAGGTAGGTGTAATAGCGTACCACTTCGTCAATGACACATTTGGGTTTTAGAGTGGTCGCGGAGCTATCCAAGTAGTCCAAAGAATAGCCATTCATCTTGCGGCGCAAGATGGGAAAGTCAGCGCGTATTTCTTCGATGTGATCATGAATGTTCATACACACCGACTCTTCTTTCTGTTTCTTCTTCTAAACCATGACGTAAGGCTTCATCTTCGATCAATCCCAAAATGGGTTTGAAGTATCCGATGGATAAAAGGCCCATGGCTTGTTTTGGCGTCAATCCACGCGAGCACAAATAGTAGAGCTGCGCTTCGTCTGGTTGACCAATAGTTAAGGCGTGCGAGGCTTTTACATCGTTTTCATCGATATACAAGATGGGAATGGCCACGCATTTGTGGTCTTTGCCTAGTGTTAAAACCCGCGTTTCTTGATGAGACTCGGAACCATAGGCGCCTTTGACAATACGTCCAGCGGCCACCACATCGTATTGGCCTTTATCAAAGCAAACGCAAAAGTTATGAATGGTTCCATAAGTATGCGCTACTTCGGAAACGACTTCGATATCGGCTTTTTTCACTTCGCTGTTTTGACAAAGGGTAGCCGTATAGAGATCAAGAGTAGCCCCTTGTTGGTGCAACAAGCCCTTCGCTTTTAAAGTTGTGGCCGTATCTTCTAAATCGAGAAGGCCAAGTTCGATTTTGGCATCGTGGCGAATGTGGCCGTTTAATTCAATTTCAATGGCTTTTTCAGATTGGTTTTGAATAAAGACTTTAGCATAGCTGTATTCATCGGCTTCTAAATCGAGAACGATTTTATCTTCATGGGGAGCCAAAAACACGATAACTGAACCACTTGCTCGTTTATCAAAGCGTAAGTGTAAGTCTTCTACGGCTTCAATGCGATCTTCAAAGCGATTTTCATACGTTCTGTTCATCGCAAACCCTCCTTATGCGGTTTTCTTCGCGCCACACGATTCAAGAAGGACTGGCTTTGGTTTTTCCTCTTTACGGGCATGTACGTGGTATTCTTTTTCGATCCAGTCGTAACCTTCGGTATCGACTTTTTGAATGAGTTCTGGTCCTCCAGAAACCACGATTTTTCCATCCACAAGCACATGGGCATGGGTAGGTTTGAGATAATCTAAGAAACGAGCATAGTGGCTGACCACAATGACACCCATATGTTGTTCTTCTTTGGCCTTTAAAATAGCATTGGCTACGATTTTTAGAGCATCAACATCTAGACCGGAGTCGATTTCATCAAGCATAGCCATTTCTGGTTTGAGCAATAACATTTGAACAATTTCATTGCGCTTTTTTTCACCACCCGAAAAGCCGACGTTTAAGAAGCGATGGGCTAAGTCGGGTTTCATTTCCAGTTCTTTGATCGCGCGATCCATCTCTTTAATGAAGGTAAATAAAGAGATGGGGCGTTCGCGACGGGCATTGATCGCGGTGCGTAAAAAGTCGGAGTTGGTCACCCCTGGGACTTCACTAGGGTATTGCATTCCCAAAAAGAGCCCCGCTCGCGAGCGTTCATCCACGGACATGGCCAGAACGTCTTTTCCATCCAAGTGAATGGATCCTTGGGTGACTTTGTATTTTGGATTGCCCATGATGGCGGCCAATAAAGTGGATTTTCCATTTCCATTGGGACCCATGAGGGCATGCAGTTCATCAGAATGTATGGTCAAGTCCAGACCACGCAAAATTTCATTGTCTTCAACGCTGACATGCAAATCTTTAATTTCGAGTGTTGACATCGGAGTACCTCACTTTGTCTTCAGTATATCCTACTGCTCAAGGGCGTATAGAACTTGCCTGCTCATAAACAAAACCGCCAAAGTGTGAGAAATTCAAGCCAAATGCCAAAAGAGCCCCCATCTCTTGACCATTGATTTTTTTGAGATCAAATAAAATCGGTTTTAAGAAAAGGGAAAATAACTTAAATCCTCTCTTTTTAAAGCGCTTTTTTCTAAAAATTGGATCGCTTGAAAAAGAGAGGAAAAAAAAGCCAATGCGCTAGGCATTGGCAAAACATTAGCTTTCACTTGATTTCTCTAAATCGGGACGGGATACCAAATACTCAGGATTCATGACCTTGTAGTAATCAAAGAGATCTTGGTCATGAACTTCAAAGTCATACTTTTTCAAATAAAACACCTGACTATCCTGAGCGATTTCGCTGTTGGAAGAGAGGGCTTTAATGATCATGGGTAAGTTTTTGTCGTAATCACGCGACACCACTTTGGCCACATAATAGATCTTATCATCCGTCGAGGTGTCATTGGTATAGACCTCGTTTAAAACGCCATCTTGCGTTGCATCCAAAATGGCATTGAGCAAAGGGGTGGGCAAGGCTGTGTTTTCGGTGGTGATGATTTCTTCCAAGCCAGTATAGTTCGCATCTTCAGAGGCGTATTGTGCTCCCACCTTTCCACCGTCTTGGCCTTCCTTTAAGGCTTCCAAGGCTTTATTGGCATTGTCCTCGGAGTCCGTTTCAATGATAATGGCCAATACGGGATCAAATTGATCGATGATTTCCTGTTTAGCCTCAGAGAAATACTTTTCTTGTAAAGCGGATTTTTGCAAAGGACGGACTAAGACTTTGTTCATGTAGTCTTCGCCACTTTCATACCCCATAGCTTTGATTTGTTCTTCAAAGCCTTCCATTTCCTTATATTGATCCAGAGTTTGTTGGGCTTCCTTTTTGATCTCATCGGTTAAACCGATTTCTTGGTCATAGATCATGTTGTTGACCATATTGATCGCACTCGTAGGCCCATACACCCATTTCATCAAATTATATTCGTCTTCTTTATCGATTTTTTTGTTTCCAATGGTCATCAATGTTTCCGATCCATTGGAAAGCGTCGTTTGACCGGTAGAGCAGCCCGCTAAAAGCAGCAAGCATCCTCCAGACAGTAAGGCTTTTCTCCAATTCATAATATTAATTGCCCTCCGTTTCTGAAGAAGTCGCTTGGCTTGAAGCGTCGCTTGCGGCAGCCGAAGAGGTAGAAGCACTAGTGGTTGCACTTGTCGCACTAGAAGCTGTGCTTGAAGACGTTTTTGAATCATCTTTAGTCGTAGAAGAAAGACCAAGTTCTGCTTCGAGGGTTTCCACTTGAGCGTTGATGTATTCTTCCACTTCTTGTTTTAACTCGTCACTATCAAAAGTGATGTCTAGCTTTTGAGCTGCTTGTTTTACCGCGAGCACTTCAAGACCATTCGCATTGTTGATGATCGCATCCGTCAAGGCTTCCACTACGGTGGAATTATCATTTTCCAAGATTTTAGCCGGATCCACTTCCAAGACTTTCACGCGGTAAAGGGTATACCCCCCGCTTGTAGATAAAACGGAAATCCAATCGCTGACTTCCCCATTTCCTAAAGCCACGGCAGCGTCCACGACTTCTTGATCAAGAGTGGTCGTCGTCGAATCGATGTAGCCATAAAAACCGTCATTGTCTTTGGTGGAAGTATCCGTGGAATATTGGGCTACGATGTCTTCAAAAGCGGTTTTATCATCCAAGGCTTTTTGAATGTCCTCTTTTAGTTTGGTTTCTTCTTCGCTCAAATTTTCCGTATCCTCCACTTGAATGGTTAAAACGGAAATCAGGCGCGCCCCTTCAGGAACATAGGTAGCCAATTTGGAAATGTTGTCTTGGACAAACTCTCTATCCAATACCCGCATTTTTCCCACGATGCGCGCATAATCTTCAACGGCACTATCGCCATAAAAACCAAGGCTCGCCAATTGTTGGATGGTCTGAATGGAATCTTCACTATCCGGATTGGCCTTCAAATTGTTTTTTAAATTTTTGGCGATGGTTTTGGCTTCTTGTTCCATTTCACTTGTCGAACTCACCGCTTGGTCCACGACGTTGTTGCGATATAAACTGTAAAGAAGACCTCCGGCATTTTGGGTATTCTCGTCATACAATGCCGTGCTTGTGATGTCGCCAATGGTCGTGGATACTACGACATCTTCGCCATCGACTTTGGTGGTTTTGACGTTATCTTTGGTGGTATCCATAATGAAGTAGATGAGTACTCCAAGAAAAAGCACGGCCAAAAGACATACGAACCAGTATTTTCTTAAAAATTCGCTCATAACAAATTCGGCAAGGAGACTCAACGAGGAGAAATTGCCGAACTCTCCTTTCTTTTTTTGAAACTCTCTAAACAAAAAATTCCTGAAGCCAAAACGCAAAAAGCGCCCAATCGACGCGCTCGCTTTAAATTGGTTGTCCTCTTTATAAACTTTTTTCTTTTAAAGTTTCAAAATAAAATCATACACCAAAAAGCCCAAGACTTTAAAAGATTCAAACCAAATTGACTCGACCATAAGGATTTTGCTTGTACGAGAGAAATAGACTCAAACCAATCTGTCAAGTCAAAAAGAGGAATAGACCTACAATTTGGAGTTAGTCTTCCAAAAAGTATAAGAAAATAGAACTCAAAAAGCAACGTAAGCCAATTGGATTTTGACGCTTCTATTCCTTCCTTTTTAGCTTCTTACCAAACCATCCTTTCTTTTAAAGAGAATGATTCCTTTTTTCAACTAGGATAAGAAAGATTTCCTTAGAAGCTTTCTTGGATCGCTTCACACTAAGAAAAATGGCTTCCAAACAAGGATGAAAGCTTTGTCAAAAAGGAAAGGCTATCTTGATCTATGGGAAGAGAAGTGAATTTAATTTCTTGGAAATAAATGAACGATTAAAAAGAGAACTTTTGAAAGAAAAAAAGGAAAAAATTATGGACAAGACCATTGTGCATTCGGGAACCATTGGCACGGCCTTATGGACGATTGATGAACAAGGAACACTTACGATTGGGGAGAATGGAAAAGAAAGCGTAGGCCCAAGCACACTCGTGGAAGTTCCTTGGCGCAAGTATGATCAAGAGATCAAAAGCGTAGTAGGAACAAGCTCTTTTGTCCCCATTGGATCTTGTTATGGATGGTTTTCGGACTTGGAAAAGGTCACATCGATTGATCTTTCAGGATGGGACACTTCGAAAGTGACAAATATGGGGGAGATGTTTGCCCGATGTTATCGGCTGGAATCCCTCGATCTCTCTACTTGGAATACTTCTAGTGTCAGGGACATGTGGAGGATGTTTGAAGAGTGTCGCAACTTAAAAACCTTGAAGATCTCCACGTGGGATACTTCCTTGGTTCAAGATATGTGGGGGATGTTTTTAGGATGCGAAAGCGTAGAGAACTTGGAGATTTCCTCATGGAATACTTCGGCTTTGACTTCCATGGGGAAGATGTTTGATTGTTGTCAAAGCGTAGAAGTCTTGGATCTTTCGAAATGGGATACGTCTAAAGTGGAGGATTTGTTTTCCACCTTTCATGAATGTGATCGCTTAAAAACGTTGAAAGTAGAAACTTGGAATACGTCTAACGTGAAAGACATGGCATTTACCTTTGCCAATTGTCCAAAATTGGAAGTTTTAGATCTTTCCAAGTGGAATACGTCTAAGGTGAGCGATATGCAACAAATGTTTCAAGGATGTGTCGGCTTAAAGACACTCGAAGTCTCTACTTGGGATACTTCACACGTTACGAATATGCAAAAAATGTTCATGGATTGTGAAAGTTTAGAAGCGTTAAATCTTTCTAGCTGGACTATTTCTCAGGTTACGACTATGGAAAAGATGTTTAAAGGCTGTACGCATTTAAACGTCTTAGATCTTTTTCATGGAGATATTCCTTCTTCCATCAATCAAAAGGAAATGTTTTTAGATTGTCCTTTTTTACAAGATCTTACCTCTTTTGAGAATTCTTCTCGAAGGATTAAACATTCTTATTGAAGGCCTAAAAAAAGATCGGCTCAACCAAACGTTTGGTTTAACCGATCTTTTTTATCTTTTAAAAACCAGGTCATTCAGCATACTTCCTTGATCGCCTAGAGCGTTCTTTTTTGGCGAGTATTTCGGCCATACAGGGGATCGCTTTGCATCCAAATTGCAGGTGGGATCAGGCTTCCTTTGAAAAATTTTCCCAATTTTTCTTATAGACCCGCTTCCTTTGCGCCGAGGGGAGCGCTTTTTTCGGTACACTGAATACCTTTGAGATTTTGTTTGCGCCTTTAATCTAGCACACTCCCTTTCAATCCCTAATGACTTTAGCTCAAGTGGTTAACTCGGTCACTTAAATGGTGCCGTTGGTTCATTTTCTATTTTTTAAGTCTTTTTCAGGAAAGAAAAAACATGAATTAAGGGATAAATCGCATAAAAAGAGAGGGGAAAAGGGGATTTAAAAAGAGAAAGGAAGGATTTGGTTGGGCTTTTGAACGAGCAGAAGTTTAGAAGCTGTGTAGGCTAAAAGTACGTCTATTGCGGTACCATTTCGTAGGTGATATGTATGAATACAAAAAGCGAGGCCCCAATTGGTGTCTTCGATTCAGGCCTTGGAGGACTGAGTGTGGTGAAAACCTTACGCCGCTTGATGCCAAACGAAAACATTATTTTTTTTGGTGATTCCGCGCGCAATCCGTATGGAACCAAAACGAAAAAACAAGTTCAAGAGTATTCCTTTGAAATTGTAGAAGCTTTTTCTACTCTTCCGGTCAAGGCAATCGTGATTGCCTGCAATACCGCCACGAGTGCTGCGGCAAAAGAACTGAGAAAAGCGTTTGATTTCGATATCGTAGGGATGGAACCGGCTTTGAAACCAGCGGCTGAATTAAAAACCCCCTCCAAAATTGCCGTGTGGGCTACTGATTTAACTTTACGGGAAGAAAAGTTTTCCCATTTGCGCAAACGCTTTGATGCCGATCATGACATTGTGCTGGTCGCCTGTCCAAATCTAGTTCAACTCGTTGAGCGCAATCAACTTCAAGATGAACAATTGGTCAACGATACGCTTCAAAATTATATTGATCAAAGCCAAGGAGCGGAATTTATTGTCCTTGGCTGTACCCATTTTTTATTTTTTAAAAAACAACTCCAAGCTCTTCTTGGCCACTCGGCCCAACTCATCGATGGCAATGAAGGCACCATTCGTCACCTTCAAGCCTTACTCAAACAAAAAGATTTGTTGGCTAAGAAAGATCAAGAAGGAACTTTGGTCATTCAAAATTCCGATCCCGCCCACGAGGAATTGTCGTGGCGACTGTATGAACAATTAAAGGAGCAGGATTTATGACAAATCAAAATGCATGGCTCACTTACAATGAAGAACAACTCCAAGAAGTTATGAGCGTAGCCGATGGATATATGCAATTTATCTCCAAAGCAAAAACGGAACGCCGCTTTGTCAAAGAAGCCATTGCCCTTGCCAAAGGATTTGGCTATGAAAACATCAACGATTATGTGGAAAAGGGATTGCCTTTAAAACCTCAAGCCAAAGTGTATTACAACATGATGGATAAAGCCGTGTTGCTTTTCCATGTGGGAAGCGCTCCTCTAAGCCAAGGCTTAAACATTTTAGGAGCCCACATCGATTCTCCCCGTTTGGATGTCAAACAACATCCTTTGTACGAAAAGGATGGCATCTGCCTTTTAGATACCCATTATTATGGGGGCATTAAAAAATATCAATGGGTGACGATTCCTCTAGCCATGTATGGGGTGGTGTGTTTAAAAGATGGCACCCATATGGACATTGCGATTGGCGATCACGAGGGCGATGAAGTGTTTGTGATCACGGATTTGTTGATTCATCTAGCCCAAGAACAACTCGAAAAAAATGCGGCCAAAGTCATTCCTGGCGAAAATCTCAATGTCACTTTTGGCTCGATACCCGAAGCCAATGTAGAAAAAGATCCCGTAAAAGCCAACATTTTGGCCTTATTAAACGATCGCTATGGTATTAGTGAAGAAGACTTCATCTCGGCTGAACTAGAACTCGTTCCTCAGGGGCCTGCGCAAACTTGTGGCTTGGATCGTTCTATGGTTTTGGCTTATGGTCAAGATGACAAAGTGTGTGCCTACACTTGTCTTTTAGCGCAGCTTGAAACCTCCGATCAAGAAATCGAACGGACTTCCGCTTGCTTGTTGGTGGATAAAGAAGAAATCGGCTCAGTAGGCGCTACAGGAATGCAATCGCGCTTTTTTGAAGACCAATTGGCCGAATTGATGAATTGCTTGGGCCAATATAGTGAATTAAATTTGCGCCGCGCTTTGCATAACTCCTATATGCTTTCTTGTGATGTGCCGGCGGCCCATGATCCAAACTTTGCGGAAGTATCGAGTCCCAATGGCAACCAAGCGCAATTTGGATATGGAGTTTGCCTTTCCAAATACGTCGGTCGTGGCGGAAAATCGGGAAGCAACGATGCGAGTGCGGAATACTTAGCGAAACTGCGCGCTTTGTTGGATGATAACCAAATCGTTTGGCAAACTGGAGAACTGGGTAAGGTGGATCAAGGTGGAGGCGGAACCATCGCTTACATTTTGGCCAACTACGGAATGCAAGTGATCGATTGTGGCGTGGCGTTAATGAATATGCATTCGCCTCATGAACTCAGTTCAAAGGCGGACATTTACGAAGCGCTTAAAGCCAATAAAGCTTTCTTAGTCAACTTGAAATAATTCCTATGGCTCTCAAAAAAGAGGATTAAAGTCCTTTTTGGAGCGCTTACGGCCTATCCTTAAAAATTCTTAATATTTTATGATCTTGTTTTGAATCCATGTCTAAAGAAGCGCTTACGTTTCTTTAGACATGGATTTTTTCTTGGAGAAATGGAGGATGGTTTTAACTGGTACGCCCTAAGAAACCTCTATCAAAAGGGAAAAATAGGATCCGCTTTCTATTTCTTTTTGATCTTTTGTTTGGTACGCTCTTGAAAGATTTAATAAAGAGAGATTTCTAAAACCTTTGATATTTTAAAAAACTGGACACTTTTTCTTAAGAAATTTCAAAAGAGTTTTCAGGCTCCGTGAAGCTTTGTTCTTTTTAATCCATCTCTCTTTGATCCATCTTGAGTTGAATTAGAAAGGAGGATGGGTGAAGGCCCAAAGCCTATGGCTTTAAGCTCACCTCAATCCCGATTATGAATACCCACAAAGCACAGAAATGGATAAAACTCTTTGGGATTCCAACCGTTCTCATTTTAGCTGTAGCCACTGATCCGTATTGGTCTTTATCGGCAAGCCAGTCTACGTCCACTGCTCCTTTGTTTGAAGTGATAGAAAGAGCTGACGATCACAGCAGCCAATGCATCCCCGTTTACTCTCTTTACAATCCCAAAACCTCCAAGCATCTGTTTTCTACAGATGAAGTGGAACGCAAAACCATCGCCGCTTCAGGATGGACGGATGAAGGGATTTGTTTTGGCTCCGCCATGGAAAGCGAACCTCCTGTTTATCGTTTCTACAATCGCAAATCTAAGGAGCATTTATATACGGCCAATGAAAAAGAAGCGGCCAGCTTAGAACAAGCGGGCTGGGATAATGAAGGCATCGCATTTTATTCCACTACAAATTCCAATGGCCTTCCCGTTTATCGTTTAGTCAATCCTCATACAGGAGTTCACCACTACACAAGTGAAGAGGAGGAAATGAACGCTTTGTTAAAAGCGGGGTGGAAATCGGAAGGCAAAGCGTTTAGTGTTTTAGAACCGTATGTCTTTGTCGAAGAAAACGGGC
>CAZTNF010000028.1:0-16995 GCA_964615295.1 uncultured Erysipelotrichaceae bacterium
TTCGAACTACGACGCGTAAAGTGTGGAATCCAAACTTCATTGGCGAAAATTTCCACAATCCTGGCTTTGAACCCATTCAAGTTCCCTCTCATTTGCAACTCAATGGTCATGGCCAAATTCAATACACCAACACTGCCTATCCTTGGGATGGAAAAAGTGAACTCCTCTATGGTCAAACGCCAAGAGAAAATTTACAAGCCCAATATATTTTGGACTTTGATTTGGATCCTGATTTGGAAACGGAAGAAGTAAAATTGGTGTTTCATGGGGTAGAAAGCGCCTTTTATGTTTGGCTCAATGGAACATTTGTGGGCTACTCTACTGATTCCTTTACTCCAGCGGCATTTGATGTGACGGATTTGTTGCATGAGACAAAAAATCGTTTAGCGGTCTTGGTGTACCAATTTTCCAGTGGGTCATGGTTGGAAGACCAAGACTTCTTCCGTTTTTCAGGCATTTTTCGCGATGTGGAATTACAGGGGCGTAAGTCCATTCATTTAGACGATTTAAAGATTACCACTTCCCTTTCTCCCCACTCTGAAAATGGTGGCATTCGCATACAGCTGGATGCTTCTGATGCCTCTGGTTTTAAAATTTCCCTTTACGATCCTGAAGGCTCCCTTCTTTTGCACCAAAAAAGTGAATTATCGGATTTGTACTTTGAAATTGAAAATGCCAAGCTCTGGTCCGCGGAAGCTCCTCACCTCTATTTTTTAGAAATTGAAGTGCTCGATGATCACGGCAAAACGGTAGAAACGATTTCCCAACGCGTAGGCATTCGGGAGGTAAAAATTCACGATGGCATTCTTTGGCTCAATGGCAAACGCTTGATGCTCCATGGAGTGAATCGTCACGAATTTTCTCCGAGTAAGGGAAGAGCGATTGGAGAAGAAGAGATGCTTGCAGACATCCTTTTTATGAAGCAAAACAACATCAACGCAGTGCGAACTTCCCATTATCCCAATCAAGAGCGTTTTTATGAATTGTGCGATGAATATGGCTTATACGTGATGGATGAGGCTAATTTGGAGACGCATGGAACGTGGCAAAACGGCTTCGAAGAAGAACCCGATGATCCCCTTCCAGGAAGCCACATTGAATGGCGTTATCCGGTTTTAGAGCGAGCCAAATCGATGTATGAACGCGACAAAAACCATCCTTCGATTTTATTTTGGTCTTTAGGCAACGAAAGTTGGTATGGCGACAATATCTTGGAAGAAGCCGCTTGGTTGCGTTTAAAGGATCCCGATCGCATCCTTCACTATGAAGGTTCCTTTCGCTCAGCCGATTACAAAGATTGCTCCGATGTGTATTCGCGAATGTACGCTAAGCCAGAAGAATTACAAGAAATTTTGGAAAAAGGAATCGATCGTCCAGTCATTTTGTGTGAATACATGCATGCCATGGGCAATTCGCTTGGCGGGATGTATCGCTACAGTCAATTGGAAAAATATCCCCAATACCAGGGGGGATTTATTTGGGATTTGATTGACCAAGCCATTTACAAAACCGATCCCATCACCAAACGCTTGGCTCTTGGCTATGGAGGTGACTTTGATGATCATCCCAATTCTGGCAATTTTTCCGGAGATGGCCTTCTCTTTGCCGATCGCACCCCCTCGGCTAAAGTTCAAGAAGTCAAAGCCCTCTATTCGCCTATTCGCCTTTTACCCGATGAAACAGGGGTTCAAATTCTCAACAACAATCTCTTTATCGATACCTCTAACTACCGCTTTTTTTACGAACAAAAAGTCGAAAACAAAACCCTTGTGCAAGGTGAAATTGAAGTCAATCTAGCTCCAGGAGCCTATGATCATTTTCCCATTCCTTGGCTCAACACCACCCAAGAAAGCGTGTGTACTGTGAGTGTTTGTACCCGCTACGACTTGCCATGGCAAGCAGCGGGAAGTGAAGTGGGCTTTGGACAACGCGTCCAAGGAAAAACGGAGTATTTTCAATCCACTCCGCAAAAAATTGAAGTCATCAAGGGGAAAGAATTTACCGGATTTCACTTCAACAACCTGGATTTTCTCTTTGGAAACAAAGGCTTAGTGTCCATTCGCTACAAAGGGAAGGAATGGCTCAAAGGTATTCCACATCCCATCTTTAGTCATGCCTATACCGATAATGAAATCGGCTATGATTTTGATCGCTTGAGTGGCTTTTGGTATGCGGCCTCTTTGTTTTCTAAAGTCGTGGAGCATACGGAATACTACGATCCCAAAGGCTATTTTGCCATGTTTACCTATCGCTATCACTTGCCCAATCCCCCCCCAGCCGATTTAGGGTGCAAGCTATCCTATACCATAGCGGCTCCAGGGATGCTCGGTGTGGATCTATCCCTTGAAGGAGGCCATTCTTTGCCCGACTTACCTGTGTTTGGAGTGGAATTTAAACTTCCCAAAGACTGCGATAAGTTTTTGTTTTATGGGAATGGACCTTTTGAAAACTATAAAGACCGTCAAGAAGGGGCGCGCCTAGACATATTTGAATCCGATGCCAAATCCGATTTACAACCCTATTTAAGACCCCAAGAAACAGGCAATCGGACGGGCATTCGTTGGTTAGAACTCTTTGCCTCCAATCAGGAGTGTATGCGTTTTTCAAAAATCGGGTGTCCATTTGAAGCTTCCGTCTTGCCCTATTCCTTTGCCCAACTTCAAAATGCCGCGCATCAAGAAGAACTCGGTTTAAGTCGCGCCACTTATGTGCGCATTGCGGCCGAACACATGGGGGTAGGAGGAATTGATTCTTGGGGATCTCCTGTAGCTGCTCAGGATTGCCTTCATGGCAAAAATAGCCGTAAGTTTTCGTTCTTTATTACCTTCCCTCTCACTCGTTTTCCAAGTGATGCGAAAAAAGCAGGAACCAGCCAACCCAAAAAGAACCCAGATCAAGAAGAAAACAGCGGATTACTTTTTGAAGAGGTAAAAACGCCAGAGTTAGTAGAATCTTCTCCTTCTCGCCCTATTCAGCGCGTCAAGATTACTGCTGCTTCCTATGAAGAGGAACAACTAGAGGTTCAATCGCCTTTCTATGGTTCCCGCTTCCCTACCCAAGAAAAAGAAGGAGATGAAGCGGCTAATAACGCAACGGCCTCCTTTTTGTTGCGGCCAAGTCAAAAGAAAAAAGAGCTTGTAGAAAGAGAGGAAATAGATTTACCCACTCGTCCGATGTCTCCTTTTGAACGCTCGGATCCCATGCATCCCTCCTTGCGGGCCAAAGGGCAACCCATTCAAACCAAGACCACCACAGTCCATGAACCGAATTTTACGACTGTCTCTTCTTCGAGTGGCATAGAGGAGCAAACGCCTTTGAGTCGATCCAAAAGTCGCAGCGCCAACAATGAAAGGGTTGTAGATTCTTCCCCCTCGCCAGCGCAAATTATTTCCAATACCGCAAAGAGCGTCTCACAAACCGCCTCCTTGCGTCGTTCGAGCCGTTTGGCCAAAAATAAGGATTCATCCAAGTAAAAAGCGGAGTAATCTCCGCTTTTTACTTGTCGTTTTGTGCAATGAGTTCATGAGGATCTTTAGGAGTGAGCCATGTAAAATCCTCTAAGCAATTGCCCGCAAAGGCCAAATCGGGTTGACGATATAAGTGATAACAGATTTCTTGGTGATAAGATTGGCCCGCCTTTAAAATCGCTTGAGGATGTTCTTGATTGTGAATGGAGTCGGGGACAATTTGCGGTTCAATCGCAAGCCCTGCATGTTGACTCAAGACTCCTTTAAATCGATCCACATAGGGAGTAATGAAGTTGCCACTATAAAGTTGGACTCCAGGAAAGGTAGATTCGACTAATAAACTGCGTTTGGAAAAAGGATCGATCAAAATCACTTGCGGCAAGCCCTCTTCCAATACGAAATGGTGATCAATGCCATTAGCTAAAGCGATTTGTTCATCCTGACCATCATAGCCTTGATTCACATAGGCTAACTTGGAAAAATCAAGGGGGGTTCCTATGACCTCCCGGAAGTGTCCAGTGCATAAGCCGTTTGAATCCACTAAACCATGGCGTAAAGCCCCAACCTGAAGCAAGTGATGATCGATGGTTTCTTCATCGGATAAATTGAAGTATAAGTGATGGGTTAAGCTACAAAGGGTATCCTGATCGCAATCCGCGTCGTATACAATGCGTAAGGAATTTCCTTCCAAGCGTAACGTCACCCAAAGACTCAAGGTTCCAGGATATCCTTCTTCTAAATCCTTGGACACATAGACAAAATTCAAGTGATCGGATCCTATTTGAGAGGCAAAGTTTTGATAAGAAAAGCCCTCTATTCCTCCATGTAAAGAGTTTGGACCATTGTTAATGGGAACCTGATAGGCTCTCCCTTGGAGAGTGAATTGTCCATTGGCCAAGCGATTGGCTGTCCGCCCCACAATGGCTCCAAAGTAGGTTCCGTGTTTCGCCATATACTCCTCTAAGGAGGGATATCCAAGGATGACATTGTGCCATTGACCATCAAGCCCCTTCATGGCTAATTCTAAAATGGTCACCCCATAGCTTGAGACTAAGACGCGCAATTCATCGTTTTCCATGAGGTATAGGCAAATTCCATCGCTTCGTTTTTCTACACAAGTGATCATTTGATATTTCCTTTCCTAATACAGGATCTCGCTCTTATTTAAGAGGAAATTTTTTCTTTCCTTACATTGTAGAAAAAGAAAATGAGCTTCCAAAGACTTTTTGGTTCCAACTTAAAAAAGAGCTAAGAGCCTTTAGCGAGTTATGCTTATAAGTTTGTAGAATAAAAAGACAAGATCAGGAGAAAGAACTATGTTTATTGTCGCCTTAGAGGATTTAAATGCCTTACAACCACTCCTCGACCAAAAGCCCGAGGGAATCATCTTAGGCCTAGAAAACTTTTCGGCTCGTTGCCATGCCGATGTGAAAATGGCCAATCTCGCTTCTTGGGTCGACTTTTTTCATCAACAAGACATCGCAGTATTCGTAAATGCTCAAGCCATGTTGGAACAAGACCAAATCTTAGCGGCGCAAAAAGCTTTTGAAGGCCTTGTTCAGGCCGAAGTGGATGGAGTATACATTGCGGACGATGGTTGGATTGCGATTGCGGATGCCTTTGCGCATCAAAATGGATTGGACTCTTTGCGCTCTCTACTCATCATGCAACCTGAAACCCTGCTTTGTAGTGGACAAGATGCCAATTTCTATCTCTTGCAAGGATTACAAGCTTCTTCCCTGAGCCATGAATTGGCCTTGCCTGAAATTATTGCCGCTTTAAAGTGGAATCAAGGTACTTCAAACCAAGAAGGAAACGCGCCTTTAGGCCTTCTTCCTAGAGGCATTGAGCTTTTAGTGGCGGGGCACTATTCTTGGATGGAAAGTCGACGCAGCCTTATCGAAAATTACTTGCGCTTTTCAAACCAAAAAGAGCGCTTTGAACGAGGAAAACTGTATACCATTCAAGAAGCGATGCGTGAGGCCCGTTTGCCCATTTGGCAAGATGAAAAGGGAACACACGTCTTATCCGATGTTCCCCTCAATGCCGGAAGTGATCTTGTGCAGTTGCATCAAGCTGGTTTAAATCGATATCGCATTGATGCTTTTTTGATGGGAAACGAGTGGGCAGCCCAAAAATTAGTGGCTTTTCGCCAAGCTTTACAAGCTAAGCCCGAAGAGCTAGAGGAAATTTCCAACTTAGAACCCTCTACTTTGTTGCATCGCCAAACTTGGATTAAAAAGGAGGGATAAAATGGCCATTGAACTTCTCGCGCCAGCGGGCAATCTCGAAAAAGCCAAAACGGCCATTTTGTATGGGGCCGATGCGGTTTACATCGGGGGACAGAGCTTTTCTTTACGCTCTAGAGCCTCCAATTTTGATCTCGATCAAATTCAAGAGTTGTGTCTCTTTGCCCATCAACACAATTCCAAAGTTCACGTCACAGTCAACATCATTCCGCATCCTTCCGATTTAGAAGGATTGCAGGCGTATTTAGAAGCCCTCAATGCCGCGGGCATTGATGCGATCATTTCCGCTTCTCCAACCATCATTCAAACCGCTCTTTTGTTGCCTAATCGGCATTTTGAAGTGCATGTCTCGACGCAACGCTCGATTTTAAATGGCCAAGCGGTGCGCTTTTGGAAAAATCTTGGCGTTGATCGCGTAGTCCTAGGGCGCGAAACGCCTGTCGAAGCGATTGAACAAATTTGTAAAGAAGAAGACATTCCCATTGAAGTCTTCATTCATGGTGGGATGTGCATCTCTTTTTCGGGGCGCTGTGTTTTATCCAATCATATGACCAATCGCGATGCCAATCGGGGTGGATGTGCCCAAAGCTGTCGTTGGAAATACACTTTACGCGATGGGGAAGATTCTCTTGGACTAGATTCCACCCCTTTTTCGATGTCCAGTAAAGATTTACAAGCCGCCAAGCAAATTGAGGACTTCATGAAAGCTGGAGTGAGCAGCTTAAAGATTGAGGGGCGGATGAAATCCGATTATTACTTAGCGGTTGTGGTTGGAGCTTATCGACGGTTGATCGATTTCATCGAAAAAAATGGCTATGCCAGCCAAGAAATCTTAACGCACACCATACAAGAGCTTTCACGAGCTGAAAATCGCCCCACAGGACCTGGATTTTACGAAGGGTTGCCCGATGAAAACGTTCAGCTTTATCGCAAACACGATGAAAATGTCAGTCAAGAATACATCGGACTCGTACTCGAAAGCGATCGACCTGGATATCTGAAGGTTCAAGTGAAAAATCACTTTGAAGATGGTTTAGGGGTAGAACTCATTGGACCAGGTATAGCTCCCCTTGCCTGGAGACTTCAGGGCATTGAAAATGACGAAGGCTTACCCATTGCGGTTTGCCCCCATCCCATGGAAGTCGTGTATCTGAAAAGCGATCTCACAGTTCCAGTGGGTTCGATGTTGCGCAAAGAGCGAACGTTTTAAAAGCGACTCTTTTAAGAAGGAAACCGAAAACGAAGCGATTTTTTTGCGGTTTTTGAGTATTCTTGAAGTACAATTTTAGACTTAAAGAAAGGAGGATTAGGATTTTTTTCTGTTTTAAGAAAAAACCTAATGGATATGAAACTTTCCAATAGCTTTTTTTATACCTTGCGTGAAAATGCCAAAGATGAAGATTCGATTTCATCCAATTTATTGGTTCGCGCTGGGATGATTAAAAAATTGTCCAACGGGATTTACATGATGATGCCAATGGGCAAACGTGTTTTAGCCAATATTGAAAACATTGTTCGTGAAGAAATGGATAGCCATGGGGCGCAAGAACTCTTGATGCCCGCTCTCATTCCTGAAGAAGTGTATGTCTCTTCCGGTCGCCGTGAATCCTTTGGCTCCAATATGTTTGGACTTAAAGATCGCTACGAAAAAAAATACGTTCTTGGTCCTACGCATGAAGAGCTGTTTGCGATGGCTGCGGCGATGGATGGAAAATCGTGGAAAGATTTTCCTTATAACTTGTATCAAATTCAAACCAAATATCGCGATGAGACGAGACCTCGTTATGGCTTAATTCGAGTTCGAGAATTCATCATGAAGGATGCCTATACCTTTGATAAAGATGAAGAAGGTCTCGATCAAGCCTATCTCAATATGTACGATGCCTACAATAAGATCTTTGATCGCTTAGGCTTAAATTATAAAATCGTAAAAGCGGATACTGGTTTAATGGGTGGATTGCTTTCAGAAGAGTATCAAGCCATCTCCTCCATTGGCGAAGACATCGTCGTGGGTTGTGAAGCGTGTGATTTTTCAAGCAATGAAGAGATCACCGAAGTCGTGGATACCTTAGCCGACGATCCAAGTGAAGCCTTAGCCATGGAAAAAATCTACACGCCCAATGTAGGAACCATTGAAGAAGTCAGTGCCTTTTTAGGAAAAGAGCCTTCTGATTTCGTAAAAACCCTCATCTACAACGCCAATGGCCAATTGGTGGCCTTTGTGTTACCTGGCGATCGCGATCTCAACGAAACCAAAGCGTCTAAATTGCTCAAGGCGTTGGAACTCAACTTAGCTACCCCTGAAGAGGTTCAAAAGGCTACAAACGCTCGCATTGGGTTTGCGGGCCCTGTCGGCTTAAGCATTCCTGTCTACATGGATCGCCAAGTCGCTCATAAAAAGAACTTCATTGTTGGGGCTAACGAAGACGATCACCACTTTAAAAACGTCAACCTCAGTGATTTTACACCGACTCTTGTAGCCGATTTAACCCAAGTCAAAGAGGGAGACGTATGTCCAAAATGCCATAAAAAACTCACCTTTGAACACGGAATTGAAGTAGGCAACCTCTTTAAATTGGGGACGAAATATTCGAAGGCGATGAACTTGATGTATTCTGATCAAAACAATCAATTGCAACCGGTATGGATGGGAAGCTATGGGATCGGTCTTGAGCGTTGCATGGCAGCAGTGGCTGATCAATATCATGATGAGGCAGGGTTGATCTGGCCAGACGATCTAGCTCCTTTTAAAGTGGCGATCGTGATTGTATCCATGAAGGATGAGAAACAAGTGGAAGAAGCGATGAAACTGTATGACTATGCCAAATCGAAAGGATATGAAGTACTCTTAGACGATCGAAGTGAACGAGCTGGAGTGAAATTTAAAGATATGGAACTCATCGGCATTCCCCATCGCATTACCTTTGGAAAAGGCGTTACAAGGGACGTAGCTGAATACGTTCAACGTCAAGATGGTACAAAACAAGAAATTGCTTTAGAAGACTTACCCGCTTTTTTGGATACCCTTTACGCTTAATATTTCTCTATTCCTTGAAATGTTTTTTCTTCATTTTAACGCGATAAATTGGACCTATAGAAGACCATATACTGCTCAAAGAGGCTAGTGAGAAAAGCCTCTTTTTTTATTGGTATCGTTTAAAAGTTCACCATACGTATTGGTCTGAGGAATCTCTAAACCTTAAAGAGCTTGGTCAAGATTAAAGTTCATTTTTCCATATTCTAATTGTCTTAGCTTGTTCTTCTTGGCCTTAAGTGAAACTCTTTTCTACTCTTCGAGTACAAATACCTGCTCACTTCCCTTGCTTTATTTTTCAATTCACAAATCATTTTCATCTCCTTCTAAGAAATTTCGCTTCTTTTCTAGGCTCATTTCTTGGATTCTTTGAATTTTCTTTTTGATGGAGCTAAAGGCCACTTGGTTATAAGTAGAAGTCATCAAAGAATGAATAAAAAAGACGCAAATAGCCTGGCTATTTACGTCTTGTTTGGATTTAACGATTATTCTTCGTCCATCTCTTCCATTTCTAAAGCATCAAGATCTTCAACGATATCGTCCGAATTGCTTGTCGAGATCTCACTCGATTGATTGGTTTTAGAAGAAATATCCTTCTTCTTGGATTGAGAAGAACTTGATTTCGAAGAAGAACGACTGCTTACTGGCTCATCATTGTATTTTCCAGTGCGAACAGAATCGATGTAATCTTGGATGTTTTCTTCAATGATAGAAAAATCCACATCACCTGCCTGCAATAAGGCATTGTTAAAAGCTACATCATCGTAATCATTGCCTAAAGCTTCTTCGGCAATGGCTTGAAGTTCCATAATCTTTAAGCTGCCATAGTAATAGGAGAAGAATACGCCTGGATTTTGGGCCAATTGATCATAAATGTCCTCATACCCTTCTCCCCACACATCCCGGAACTGTCGTTTGGAATATCCATCGTAATTTATTTGTAAATCCATGAGGAGCACATTGTATTGAGGGTAAAACTCCATAAGACGATACGCTTCCAAGACATCCTTATCCAAATTAACCCAATCCAAAGCCGAATTGGCTGCATACGTCGCATATCCCTCAGTAAAGGAGAGGTTATCGAGGAAGTATTGAGCAATGTGGACGTAGTGCTCTTTGTTGTATTGAGCTTGGTACATGTGACCCGGAATGCCTTCGTGAGCAAAGGTATCAAACATCATCACACTCGCTGGATCATCTCCATAATCGCGAACGTTGTAGCGAATTTCATAAGGCCGCGTACTGTCCACACAAGGGCGAATAAAATAAGCCACAATTCCAGCCGTGGATTGCTCATTGGAGAGCGGCTTGATTTCATAGTCCATCGTATCGACCACGGGGAACTTGGCCGGATAACGCTCTTCTAAAAAAGGCATAATCTCTTCGATGGAGGTGAAACTGGTTTGGGGATCTTCCGCTTCTAAAATGGCTTCTTCGTTATTGCGCAACAAACGGCGATAGGCATCGGTGGTATCGTTCATGGCGCGTTTAATTTCTTCACGCAACTCTTCAATGGTTTCATCGGTACCAACTTGGCTTTTAAGTAACAATTCATAATAGGATTTACCATTCTCAAAAGATCCTAAACCAGTGAGAGCTTTGTTTTGTTTTTCGACGGCCTTTAAGCCGGAGATCATGGTTTCAAAAGCGGGGAAAAACGATTCATTCAAAGCTTTTTCAATGGCCTCTTTGGCTTTTTTCGAATCGCTTTCGCTCAAATATAACCCATCCACTTCCGCAAAAAGCTCACTCGTTACGGCTGAATCCTTTTGATTTTTTAAAACCGATTCGCATGTTTCTAAGACTTCATCCATATCGATAGAAAAGGTTTTGGCTTCAATTTGTTTTTGAGTAAACTCCAATCCTTCTTCGACAAACCGAGGAACATCTTCCAACAACTTCACCAAATAAGGAACGTCATCGGCGGAATACAAGCGGTATTCCGAGAAATAGGTCACTAGGATAGAAGGAATTCCATCATCAGAAGACCAGATATTTCCTAAGTATTCGTATTTCTCATCACATAATTCTAAGGACAAATCAAATTCGCGAATAAAGGCTTGGCGGATTTGGCGATTGATTTTGCTTAAATCGGAATCATCCATGGCTAAGAGTTCATTTAACCAGTCTTGAAGTTCATCGACATCCTCTTGATTGGTAAAAAAAGTTCCAAGAGTGATCTCGCATTTGGCGGGATCGATGCCAT
The DNA here is from genome assembly GCA_964615295.1 of uncultured Erysipelotrichaceae bacterium. Classification (GTDB taxonomy): domain Bacteria; phylum Bacillota_I; class Bacilli_A; order Erysipelotrichales; family Erysipelotrichaceae; genus Allobaculum. Next base: position 10,957 of record CAZTNF010000028.1, read on the forward strand.
AGGCTTGTGGATTTTCAAAATAGGAATGGCAAGTGGTGTAATCGTCTTGGCATTGTTCTAAGACAAAGCGATCTAAAAATGCGGAAAATTCTGCATTAGTAATGGGCGTTTTTTCACGAGTTGTGTCTTCTTGACTACTTTGAGTCCTCAAACTAGATGAGGATGAAGTGGTTGGGGTAGAAGAAGTACATCCCACGCCTAATAGAGCACAAAGAGCGAGCGTGAGCCATTTTTTAGAATCCATAAAAACTCCTTTCCAACGCTAAAGCGTTGTATTTGATTGTAGGGCAAAGACAGGAAAAAAATCTCAACAATTTAGATTTTCTTATTCTGACTCTTTATTTAGAGAAGACGATTTCAAGAGGAAAGATTCGCTTTGAAGTCATCCCTTTCTTTAATCTTTTCCTTATTTTTATTTCTTTGATCTCATTTCTTTAGAGCCAAAAAGAAGCTCTTCCGACTTTTTTTGTTTTTATTTTAAGCTAGGAGCGAAGATCTGAAATCTATCCTTCAATCTTTTTAAGGCGAAAAGTCAATTTTTTAGAGAAAGCAAAGATTCTATCCTCTTTATTTTAAGAGATCCAAAAAAACGAAAAAAATTGACTTAAATCCGTCAATTTGAAGGCTTTTTTCATTTTTATGTCTATTTTCCTTTTTTTAAATCTTAAATTCAGGTAAGTTTTGTGAATGATTTCACTTTCAAGTTTTGAGCGTAGAAAAGACTTTGTCTTTTAAAAAATCATGGGTCGTCTTCTAAATGAAAGAAATTTGAAAACGGTGAATTTTTCCAAAAAGAAAACCGCTTTTTTTCAAAGTTCATCTCATTTTCGCTTGAAGTGTTTCTCTATTCTTTATCTTTAAGTTTGAAAAAGGCAAAATAGACCGCGGTAGATCTTAAATTGATCATCCTAAAAAAACATTTGTTTATAAATCGTAATCGAAATCTTTTATCCTTCGAAAGATTTGGCAAAGAAATCAAAATATATTTGTGATTTGATTTAAAAAGTTTAGAAAGGAAGTTTTTATGCTTAAGAAAATTAGTATTTCGAATGGTCAAGTGGTTTTAAACTACAATCGGGCCTATCCCAAAAACCGTGAAGCCTTGTTGAAAAGCCGTACTTTTGAAAAGTTTGTCACATACTTCATTCGCATTCAAAAAGAAACGGATCCTAAAAACTATGCCTATTTCACGCAAGATGGCGCTTTGGATGTTCCTACAGCTTCCCATGAATTCGTTCAGTTTTTACGCCAGTTAATCGTCTTCGATTACGAAGAATTATCGGATAACCCACTTGAACGCGATCGAGAGCAACTCTTGAAGTTGATTGAAGACCTCTACCATGGTTGGCGTTCGTTGCGCCGCTTTGGCTTTATGAATTCTAACAATACCCCCGATTTTGGAATTAACTCCTTAGTGCGTCATGATTCTGAATTTAATGATTTGATCTTGCGCACCTATCGCTTATATGAAGAAAAAATTCGGGGTCGAGCTAATTTAGTGTATCGCCAAGTGCAAGCAGGTACGAATGCTTGCTTCTCGGTCCATAAAGTGCAGCACTTTTATGCGGAAGATTATTTACAATTGCGTTCTGTTCCCATGATCGATCGCGTCATGATTCGTACGCCTATGATTCTTCATCCAGGAAGTTCCAAGAGAACGGGTATGTTTACCGAAACGAAGTATCATCCCATGGATATGTTGGCCATTAATCCAGAAGAATGGTTCTGCTTGCCTTTAAAAGTCGGTAAATTGTTGTTGTTCTTATACTTCAACGTAAAATACATTTCCTTAGCGCTCTCTATGGTAAACCTCTTTGAATTGGCGACTATTGAAGAATCCGAAGGCAAACCTGATTTGATCATGATCTATGGAAATGAAGATCATCTCAATGAAACCAAGTATTACCATGATGAAGAAAATGATTTATGGGTAGGTCGTATTTCCGATCATCCTCGCATGGAATACTTTGGCTATCTCAAGAAAATGGCTTTGACGCTTCATAACTTAGCTATGATGAAACGCGGTTGGTTGCCCATCCATGGAGCCATGGTTAACTTGATTTTTAACGATGGTAAACAAAAAGGTGTCATCTTAATGGGTGACTCTGGAGCGGGTAAGTCTGAATCCATTGAAGCTTTAAAGGTGGTTGGTCGTGACTTGATCAAAGATGTTCAAGTTGTCTTTGACGATATGGGCACCATTCACTTAGAAAATGGCGTTCCTTATGGCCAAGGAACCGAAACGGGTGCTTTCATTCGCTTAGATGATTTGGATCCAGGTACTCCTTACCAAGACATGGATCGCTCCGTCTTCTTTGCTCCAGAAAAACCAAATGCGCGGATGGTAGTCCCCGCTTCTAGCTATTCATTCATTATCCAAAATCATCCCATTGATTTATTCTGCTACGCCAACAACTACACCGATGCCCATGGAATTAAACAACTTCCCTTGGAAGAGTTTAAAGAAACCTGTAAAGCGGGAACCCGTATGGCTCTTGGAACAACTCAAGAAAAGGGTCTTTCTAAAACGTATTTCGCCAATCCCTTTGGCCCAATGCAAGAACAAGAGCTTTGTGATCCTTTAATTGATACGGTTATGAAGTCTTTAGAGGACAGCAATATCTTCCTTGGAGAGATCTACACCCATCTTGGCTTTGATAAGATGAATCGAGAAGGCATTGAAGACGCTGCCCGTCAGCTTCTTGAATTCTTAATTCATGGGGAAGATGAACTCATCAAAGAAGAAAACAAGGCGGCCAAAAAACAACAAGCCTATCAAGAAGCAGAAGCAGAAATTTCTGTTACAGAAGACGAAGAAAACTAAACGTCAAAATGGTGTAAACGAAAGGAGTCCTCTCGTTTACACCATTTTTTTGGAATAGACCATTTTTATCTTGCATGGACGTAAGAAATCAAGTTTTTTATGTTTACGTTTTGTAAGAAAAATCAATAGAAAGGCTATGGCCATTTTTCTATACTAGGGCCATCCAAGGAGAAACCAATATGCCTTTAATAAATACAGATGGTCTAACCGTTCACTTTAGTTTACAGAAAAATATTTTCCAATTCTTAAAAATTCAAGCCCCATGGGAAAACGTCTCATGAAAAAACACGTCTATTGGAGTTTAGCCATTCAATCCCTCTATAAAAACTACCGCATCTCTTTGCCGTTTTTAGGAGGAGGGATCATCATGACCGCTCTGTTTTACTCCATCACTTCTTTAGCCTTCAATCCTAACCTAGCGACTATTTATGGAGGAAATATGATTACGCGCATGCTAGGATTAGGCGAAAAAATTATGATGCTTTTTACTTTCATCTTCTTTTTCTATCTTAATGAGGTCTTCTATAAAAATAGCCAACAAGAAAATGGACTATTTACCGTCTTAGGATTAGAAAAAAGCCATCTTATCCGCATTCAAATTTATAAGTTTTTCCTTTTATTTATCGCCACTTTAAGTCTTGGCCTCTTGCTTGGCATTGGACTGGATAAGATTTTGTTTATGTTGCTTTTAAAAGTGTGGGGAATGAATCCTACGTTTGGCTTTTATCTCTCTTCAAAAGGGCTACAAGAGACGACACTTTGGATTGGAATTTGTTATTTAGCCATTTTACTTTGGTCGATGATCTTAACCTGGCATGCTAATCCTCTTGAGGCTTTGCATGCCAAACAAATCGGCGAGAAACCGATTAAAAATCGCTGGCTTCTCGCTTTTCTAGGCCTACTTTTTCTAGCCACGGGCTATACTTTGGCTTTAGGAATTCAAGATCCTAAAGACGCAATGGTTTACTTCTTTGTAGCGGTTCTTTTGGTTATTTTGGGAACGTATTTATTGTTTGCCTTTGGCTCGACAGTTCTGGTGCAGCTTTTACAAAAAAATAAGTCCTTTTATTACAAGCCCAATCATTTTATTTTCATTTCAACCATGCGTTCTCGCTTAAAGCAAAACAGCTTGGCTCTAGCCAACATTGCGATTTTATCGACCATGGTTTTGGTTACGCTTTCCACAACCACCTCTTTGATGGTTGGAATCGATTCTTCCCTTGAGGGGCGCTATACGCATGATTATATCGTTACCATAGGGGGATATAGTGAACAATCCAAGATTCCTACAATTTACCAAGATATGGGTGTCTTAACCGAAGATGGAGTTCTTTCAAGCCAAGACCTTTTAGAAAAAGTTTTGAAAGTAGCGAATCAATTGCAACTCGATCCTAGAGAGGCCCAAGTCTTTGTATGCTCTCCAACCATGACCATCCAAAATGGGGAAGAGACAATTGTAATTCCTCCTATCGTGGATGTTCACGACTTTAATCGCCTTACTAACAGCCATTACACTTTAGCTTCCGAAGAATTGCTCAGCTTAACTCCAGAAATTCCTGCAGGAAGCATTATCCTTGGGCCAAATCAAGAAAAAATGGTGATCAAAGAAGTCCTTCCACGTCCAGAAATCTTAGATTTTTTCGTCTCTTTTGATGAAAAAGAATCCTTACTTGTAGGCGATTTGAGTGCCCTATCCAGTACAGATCATAATCTTATATTGGTTCACAATTATGCATTTGTTTTGTTTAACAGCCCTATTCTAAATCGAGGAAGAGAACTCTATGAAGCCTTGAACGAAGAATTCCCACATATGGTGTTCTTGAATGTGCGTTCGTTCGAATTAGACAAAAAAGATGCTCTTTCAGTCTATGTTGGTGTTCTTTTTGTAGGCCTTTATCTCTCCGCTCTCTTTCTTCTAGCCGTTATTTTGATCATTTATTATAAGCAGCTCAGTGAAGGAATCGAGGATCAAAAGCGCTTTGCGATTTTACAAAATGTTGGATTAGAACAAAAACAAATTCAGCAGATGATTAATGATCAAGTGTTATTGTTATTTTTTCTTCCACTCGGTGTGGCTTTGATACACATTTGTTTTGCCTATCCTATGATTCAAAAGATTTTGAATCTTATGACGCAAAGCTCCAATACTATCTTCTTAATGGTGACTGGCCTTTGTTTAGTCGTATTTGCGCTGGTGTATATTGTGATTTACAAGCTTACCGCGCGTACCTACTTTAGACTTATTTGTCGCTTTTAAGTTTTAAAGCTGTAACCAAAACGCTCCACTTCTATTTCGTTTTCTTTTTATCTTCTGCCCAGACCTCGAGTCTGGGTTTTATTGTGAACTTGAAGGTGGAAATGAGAGAGTGAAGAATCTCCATCGGTCTATCTCGTTTATTTTAGACTGCATCTCTAACTTTATGAGATTGGATATGCAGTCTTTTCCAAGAGGTCTTTGAAAGAAAAAAGCAAACTAGAAAAATTTTTTTGATCAAGAACTTTTAGATTGATGGTAGTAAAGAGGATAAAGAGTCTCGAGAAAAATTAGGTAAAGTTTGCTCCTGAAAAAGATGAGTAAAACTTTGAGCTTTCCTGCGTTGTTCTTTTTCTAGACTTTTCTCTTTTAATTTTTTGCTTTCAATATCTCTTTAAATGAAGATGTTGAGGAGGTATATTTACCACCTTCTTTAAATAAAAAAAGAGATCAAAACGATCTCATATTCTCTATCTTTCTTATTTAAAAGAGCAGAAGACTATCTGCGTTTTTTTGAATTTAATAGTTTTAAAATAAATTATTATATCAAAAAAAAAAAAAACTTAATATTAATTTTTTTATTTAGTATCATAGCCTCACTTAAAGGAAAAGGTACATTCGTTTTAGAGTGGTTTGAAATAAGTGTCCTTTAAGAAGTAACTTGAGGTTAAAATATTCTATTTTGTGAAATTTTTAATTTATTTAACTTATTAGAATAATTTATTCATACGATTGAACCAAGAGAAAAGATAGAAAGAAAAAAATATGAAAATTAATAAAAAGATTTTTATGATGGGTATAGCAGCATCGATGGTAGTGCCAACCAACTTAGTAGCGGTGTCTGCTGTAGCTACTGAAGGGGAAGATTTCGAAGAAGAGATGGAAGAAATTGGCCCATCCACGCTAGGTTTGATTGAGGATGGGATTAATGGGAAGTCTGGGTCGGATCAGTCCTCGTTAG
>CAZTNF010000029.1:0-16729 GCA_964615295.1 uncultured Erysipelotrichaceae bacterium
CTTGTCGCTTCTTTCTGCTTTCGCCACGCCTTGCGTGCTACAAGCTTTAGGGGTTCCCAGCAATTCGAGCAGGTAGAAAAAGATCTCTCTTTTTCCTTACCTTCGCAAATTTCTCTACGAAGGGACTTTAAAGACCTCGGCGTTTTAAGGCTTCAAAATCAATGTTTCCCAATTCATCGTTATAGCGGATTGGATATCCATGATTTTTTCATGGGAGGAAAATCCGCTCCTTCCTTTCTGTTTTATCCCTTAGCCTTTAAAGGCTAATTTCCCCAAAGTAAATCTTCTTACTAAGGCTCTCGCTCTTAGTCTTATCCCACTACAGTCTTGCCAATGACAAGGAATAAATCTTCAGAGAGTTTTTGAAGAAGATTATTAATGGACTTTTCAAGCCCATAGCTTTCGTTAAAGTTCTTCTTGTTAATGTATTTAACCATACCAAAGTACGTACAGGCTTATTTTGCCTCCTGATTCAAAAAAAAGACAACTCTCATTTCAAGAAGTTGATCAAAGCATGAAGGCCAAGGAAAAGATGACTTGGAGTATGATGAAGCCATGTCACAAAAAACTCCCGAAGAAAAAATTGCCAAAATGGAAGCCGCTCGAGGCTTCAATCATTCTCAAGATCAGCTTAAAACTTGGTTTTGCGAAGATTTTTTAGCTCCTTTTCCCCAGCGAGCCATTCATGTGGCGGGAACGAATGGAAAAGGCTCTGTCATCACTTGGCTTGAAGTATTATTGGCTCTAAAGCATCAAAGCACCCTTTCATTTACCTCTCCCCATCTCATCAGCCATAATGAGCGCTTGCGCTACAGGGGGATTCCGATTTCATTGACCGATTGGATGGCCCTATATGAAGAATGGGAAGCTCGCTTTGAAGCGAGACAGATGACAATGTTTGAAATGGATATGTGGCTCGCCTGCGCTGCTCTTTTAAAGTTTCGTCCAGATTGGGTCTTAATGGAAACCGGCCTTGGAGGAACTAAAGATGCCACCACGATTTTCAACTATCCCTATGGAGTCATCACTCAAATCGGAATGGATCATATGGCGTATTTAGGCTCTACCAAACAAGACATCGCTCAAGCAAAAGCTGGAATTATTCAAGAAGATATGGTTGTAGTTACAGCAGAGAGCGATCCGATTTGCTTAGAGGTATTTCGCCATCGGGCGGCCCAAAAGCATGCCCTGCTTATTGAAATTGATCTAGCTTTTGACTTTACTGGCTTATGGCCAGCTCACTTACCCTCCTATCAAAAACAAAATTTTTTATGTGCTAAGACCATACTTGAACTGGCCGGCTTGTCCTTTTCCAATCAAGAATTAAAACAAGCGATGGATAACTTCTTTTGGCCAGCTCGGTTTGAAGTTTTGCGGACGGATCCTTTGTTGGTGTTGGATGGAGCGCATAACAAGGATGGTATTCAAGCACTCGTACAAAGTGTGATCCAAAGTGGATTTTCTTTTGATCAAATCTTCTTCTCCGTTTTAGCCGATAAGCAGGCTCAAGAAATGATCGAAACCCTTCACACTATCACGCCTCATATCACACTTGTGTCTTTTGAAAGTCATCGCTTAGCTGATTTAAAAGCTCTTTGTGAAATCAATCATTTGCCTTTGATCTCCTTAGAAGACTTGGAAAAAACCCTTCGTTTCACTTCTCAATCTACACTCGTTTGTGGCTCTCTTTACTTTGCTGGAGAAGTTTTAAAGAGGAATGGTGGCTTAGCCAAGCCTAAAGAGGGATAGTTTTTCTCTTTCAATAAAAAAAGTCGCTTTTAAGCGACTTTTTTTATTGAAAGAGATGAGTTTGTTTAATTAAGCGTTCCTTTAAATTAAAAAACAGCCACAAAATCAAACATTCAATGGGAAAACAGAGGGCATTTTTAAGCAGACGTGAGGAAACGCTTACCCAATATGGCATGTGATACATAAAGGTCAAAATAAGTGAATTAAACAAGATATTGGCCAAAATTGCAACGAGCAATTGACCACAAATTATTTTGGTCACAGTAATCTTCTGATTGTAAAAAAAGAACGAATAAATCAGAGCCTTTACTATGAGAACTAAGGCAAAGGCGGGCATATAGGCGCCATCGGGATGAACAATAAAACCCAGAAAATCCACCACAAGACAAAAGAAAACATTAGGCAAAAAGCCATATAACGAACACGATACGGCTAAAGCGACAAAGGAAAAGGAGATACGTAAAGTTGGACTGAGATTGATAATTAAGCTGTTCAACAACACATACAGTGCCGCCAGTAAAGCCATACCAGTGATGGTTTTAGTCTTATTGAGAGGTTGTCCTACTACAACCGATTCGATCCATTTAAAATCCATAAAACTCCTTTCCACTTGGATTTTAGCTACGACCAAGAAAGCTAAAATGTTAATCCAAAATGACTCGGGATCTAGGCGCATTATACCGATTGAACCTCATTCTCTTTAGGCTTTTCACAATTCTATTTAGAAAATAGAGAAATTAATAAAAATGAAAGAGCAAAAAAAGATCTAAGACAGTCAGTCCAAAGTCATAAAAAGGGACACCTCAAGAAATGATATATAAATTACTTTAAGCGTGGAAATCAGAGCCTTTTTCTTTTGGCATCATGGAATCAAAGACTTCTTCGAAAGTTATTAAAGCCCAAGCAAATCCATTAATGAATCCCTCATAATCCACTTCTTCTTCCATAGAATTACAAAAAGATCGATAAGCCTCAATAAGAAATTCTTCATCCCAATGCTTAGAAAGAGGAACATATAAAGAGGATTGATATTCTTTTTTCTCCATAAATTTTTCTCCTAGTTCTTCCAAGATAAAGGATAAAACATTGGCCTCAGTTTTATCTATAATTCATTTTTGTTTTTAACCGACAATTTAATTTTGAAAGGGATAAAGTGGAATTCCCTTGATAAAAGGCTTTTTTTCCATATTCTCGTCCTGTGAATTGAGCTGTCATTCCTTAAGTTGCGACTAAAAAGCAAAGTTCACCTCCAAAAGCACTCTGAAGCTGAACTCTTAGTCAAGTCAATCCTATTTTTTTTACCTTTCAACTAATTAAAAAAACCTCAGACAGTTTGTCCAAGGTCATAAAAAGAGATACAAATCATGAATAAAGGGGAATAGAACTTCCCTCTTCAATAGGAGTATTAAAGAATTCTTCTTGAGGGAATGAATTTAAAGGCGTTTCCACTAGACCCCCTTCTGATTGAATGAGAGGTTCAGATTCAATGGTTTCAACAGATTGTGGGTTCTGGGTAGAAGATGATTCTGAAGAATTCGAATCTTCTGTAGTTTCTTGGCCATATCGTGTGGGATCAATTAAAGAGAGAGCTTGATGAATATCGGGATCATCTTGAGCCAAAAGCGTTTTGAGTTTATTGGAAACTTGAGTGGTTAAAGCCAAGAATGAATCTCTATCCACAATACCAGTGGCCTCTAAGCCTTGATCTTGTTGAAATTGTTTAAAAGCTTCACTGCTAGCCATTGAAAAATAGGTATCCGAACGGTCCGCTGCATATCCTAAAGCACGTAGATAGACTTGTACCGCATAGGCATTGGGATGGACCGTATCAGGATGAATGATCCAAGCTTCCAGATTGTCCTCCTCCGGCATGATATAGCTTACAGAGTATACTTCATCGCCTGATACCTCAATATCGGGTTTAATACCTACTCCATTGACTGAAGTCCCATTCGGAGTAGTCCATTCAGCAATGGTATATTTTAAGGCGGTGCCATCTTCAAAGGGCAAGGTGATTTGTTCAGTTCCCTTACCAAATGTGGTAGTTCCAATGGTTGTGACCGTATCGGGCATATTTTCCTTCAAAGCTCCAATCAGCACTTCAGAAGCCGAAGCGCTTTTATCGTTTTGAAGAATATAAATATGTTCAAAACTCACTGGATTGGAATCCACGCTTGTATGCACTTCTTGTTGAGTACCATCTTTGAGGTTTTCACGAAAAATCACAGAATCGGGAGGCAATAAGATCGAAGCGATTTGATCAGCAGCTACTAAATACCCGCCCGTATTATCTCGTAAATCCAAGATTAAATTTTGAACAGCTTGTTCTTTAAGACGATTGACCGCTTCAACAAAGTCTTTTCCACTATCTTGTGAAAATGAGGATAGGCCGATTAAGCCCACTTTGTCTAAAACTTGAAGAGTGACTGTTGAATCAAAAGGACTTGGGACTAGAGTAAGTGTTTGTTCTTGACCCTCTCGCAAGATTTTGATTTCCAAATCTTGTCCTTCAGCTTGACGAATGCGATCCACCCAATCGGAAAGCGAAGCCGTAGAGGTGTCTTCCCCCGAAATAGTCACAATTTCATCACCTGCTTTTAAGCCAGCTTGATCGGAAGCAGAATTAATGTAGACATCTTTGATGACCAAATGGCCATTTTCAAGAGTACTAATCAAAGCTCCAATGCCAACAGTACTTCCTGCTAAGGATTGAGAAAAAGCTTCCGATTTTTGGGTATCAAAATAGGTAGTATGACGATCTTCTTCAAAACTCGCCATCCCTGAAATGGCTTGTTCAATGAGTCGGGAGTCAAGATCCTCTTCTTCCTTTCCGTAATACCAATTGCTACGAAGCAAATTATAGGCCGTTTCAAACTTGGCTAGCTCCGTATTATGAGAAGGTTGAAAGAAAAAGAGTGAATAGATTCCTAAAGATAAGGCTATTCCCACTACAAAGCAAAGAATTCCAATCAAAACGACTTTCCAAGTACTTAGCCCTTGGGATGGATGTAATTTTTTTGGTTTAACTTTTTTCATAAATTTTTAGGTTATCCCGTATAAGGGACATTTTACAGTTTGAATAATGCACGTTTCATGATTTATTAAAAATTGTGCCATGTTTCCATATTTGATGAAAAGGAATTAACCAAAAGCCTGAAGTTAATCACACGTTTATGATTTTTCCTTATGGCCTTTTCCTTTAGATCCGTCCGATTGGGAACCAGACTGCGGCCATAACCAATGCCGCTGATGAATAAAGTGAAGCTCAAAAGCAATGATACAAAGGACACAACAAATAATAATGATATATCCATGCGGGTTATGGATCATGGGCATGTTTTCAAAGTTCATTCCATACCATCCTGTTACCAGCGTTAAGGGTAAAAAGAGGGTGGTAATGATCGTGAGCAACGTGCTGATCTTATTTTGTTTATCAGAGAGTTGCGTTTGACGCAAATTCCAAATTTGGGAAACGTGGTCTTTAACATTATCTACCATCGATGAAAGTTGATTGCAACGAGATAAGAAAAGGGAAATGAGGGCTTGTTCTTGGCTTTCATTTTGGGCAATCACGGCTTGTTGAAGGGCTTCGCCAGCCGCAGAGAGTTGTAAATAGTAATTGCCTAAGGTATCCATATCTTTACGTGTGGTGAGAACATATTGTTCCATTCCCGTACTTTGACCAGCAAAAATTTCTCCTTCGAGATTTTCTAGGTGTATATTGTAGTCTTCCAAAAAATAGATATCTTCTTCAATCATGAAATTCATTAACAACATCAATACTTGAACAGCATTCATGGTATTGAGATCGTAATTTTCTTCAAATTGCTTTAAAAAGAGCTTAAGATCTCCTCTATGTTCCACAAAATATAAATGATTTTCCTTTAAAATAAAGCCAAACACGAGCTTATCATGTACTGGTGTGGCTTTTTTAGGGATCACAAAAACGCCTCCAATTTCGCCTTGATAGCTGACCACTTTCGAATAATCGAGAGGATCGCGCTTATTAAAGAGAAGATTTTGACTCATCAAATTGGAATTTTTGGATTTCAATTCTTGTAAAGAAACAATTTCAATAATGGCATTTTGACGTAAAACATCTTGATTTGAGGTAGTATCTAGCATAGCATGCAGCTCCTTTTAAACGAAAATTAGACATTAAGGGGGTGACCGTTGAGTAAATAATGGTGTTGAGTAGCTCCAATTTCATTGGCGATCAAATCGATTTTTTCATTGATAAAACGGTCTTGACGAAATTTTGTGAACAAATGTTGAAAGAAACGACACAATCTTTGTATTAGTTCCTAGAAGAGCACATTTGATCCCTCATTTAATGATTTCATCACGATTTCATATATCTCCATTTCAGAAATTAACAAGTTATTGAGGAAAGAGAATACACAGACAAAATAAAAGAAAAAGAAATAGAACAAGGTATCCTAAAAGAGTTCGCTTGAGTTTAAACAAATCCATCTTAAAAGATCTCACTAGAAATGCGCTTTTTTCGAGCGGTTTTCTTTATGGCCACCTCTATAAAAGAAAAAAATGAAGGGTTTTTATGACGTTTTTTTCTTGATTGTCTCTACTCTAAAACGAATAAAGAAAAGATAAGGAGGCAAACACCCCCTAAAAAAAGAAATCACAAAATAGATGGAGATCCTTAAAAAGTTTGAAGAAAGAAAAATTCAGATTTTGTTTGACCCTAAAAAAAGAGAGTGCTACTATAGTGAGGCAGTCAAGAAAAGTCATTAGAAGATATGGGCCTGTAGCTCAGGTGGTTAGAGCGCACCCCTGATAAGGGTGAGGTCGCTGGTTCAAGTCCATTCAGGCCCACCATTTCTTATGGGGAATTAGCTCAGCTGGGAGAGCACCTGCTTTGCACGCAGGGGGTCAGGGGTTCGAATCCCCTATTCTCCACCATTATTGTTTATTCAGTCGGTATAAGTGTACCGGCTTTTTTTGTTTTTCTAAAAAAATCGATGAAAGATCATCGATTCTTCATGATTATTTCAAGTTCTTGAGAAGAAAACCACTCTTTTAAAAAACGTAAAAATGGAGTAGACCAAGGCAACCATGGCTCATGCATTCTGCATCTGTATACCTAGCGTTCCAGCCTTTTCTCGTACAGTGTTAAGACATCCTCTAGGCGGAAGCTAAGGCTCAATGAACCGAGTTAGATGCCCATGACAAACCCGATCTGTTCGCTGCCCCATTAAGCTTTATCTTTATCCCAGCTCTTTGAGTCGATGCTCAGTTAGATGAATTTCTTTCTGTTTCTTTCTTTGAAGCTATCGCAGGGATGGCAGACTTTCGAAATATAGACAGGATTGAGCACTATAATCTTATAGACGATAGGTAATCCTTTGATCCAATCTCTAGATTTTCCTCCGCTCCACATCATCCATGAAATCTTTCAACTTCACATGGCGTTCCATCCTAAATATGATTACTCCATAAAATTGTAAACTTTATCTCAATGAGATAAGTTCGAATTATCATCTTGTTAAGGTGAAAACTCTTGTGATTACCCTCTCTGTACGAAATGTTTACAAGTTTATTTGTAGTAGGACTAGAGGCTTTTGCTCCATAGTATCACTGCTTCCTAGCTCCTTCTTCCGCTTTCACATTCGGTAATTTATTAGTTCTTGTAAACACTTATATTTACTTCTCTTAGCACGATTTTATGCTCTGCTTGCACAGTGTAGATGGTCTATCCCTCGTTCCAATACTTCTCGTCATACTTAGATTTGAGTTCTTTACTCCTGCTGACTAGCTCTGTAAAGGTATAAGGATCTTCATGACAAAATTTTTACCGATCCTTATCACTCTTGAATCTTATGATCTTGGTTTCGTGGTGGTATTTAGAGGCGTATATTAGAACCATTCACAGTGCTTTCTAGGCTAATTTTCTCACCATATCCTTCGACATAAAGGAGTATGGAATTTCTCTTTTTTTATTGCGAAGCCATCTGCGAATGCGATTAAGAAGATTAGACCGGTTCATCTCCAGTTTCCAGATCGAATCTGGAGATGAAAGCCTGTGAGGCTTGAGGATATGGTGGATCCGCCAATCATTTCATAAATCCCAGGAGCAGAAATGCATCCTCACTCAGCGTGATTGCCAATAACATCCCGTACTCTTGTTTTTGGTTTTAGACCATTCCGCTTTGATACCGCTAATGGCATCATCAAGGATCAGTTTTCAGTAGTTGGTCAGAAGCTGCCAGCTGATAACAGGTCACATCCCTTGGAATGTCGGCTTCTTTTCGGGCCAGTCCTGCCTGACTCTTTAATTAGGAATGGAAAACTGTTTAACGTACTTCTTATATGTCTTTTCTTTTTTTATTCTGCCTTTTTCAGATTTCTTCTTTGATCAACGGATCTTTGAATTCCTTTGTTTCTAGGCATCTCCTTCCTAAGAAAATTAAATTTTTTATTCTAGCCTTTTTGGCTAGGATTTTTCCTTAAAAGTCTAGCGAGCTTTAGTAAGGCAATAAGATATCAACATCAAATTCCTTTTGGTCATGAGTAATGGTGATATGTCCTCCATATTTTTCCGTAGTAGCTTCAATGGAACTTAAGCCAATTCCATGCCCTTTAGGTTTTGTGGACTCGTATTTCGTTCCAGTTTGGTAAACCACTCCATTAAAACTATTCGTTGAGACAATATATAATTGGCCGGGATGAGGGATTTCGCTGGTTAAATAAAAGTAGCGCTTTTCTTGAGGAACGTTTTGACATCCTTGAATAGCATTTTCAATCAAGTTCCCCAATAAAGAAGCGATGTCTAGTTCTGAAAAGGGAAGTGGATCTGGCAATTCAATGTGCCACTTAATTGAATATGCGCTTCTTTAGCCATCTCTTGATAATAGCTAAGGAGGGCATTGATCGCCGCATTTTGGCAATACTGTATAGGCGCAATGGTTTCTAGTTGCTTTTCGTAATTAGCCAGATGCTCCTTTAAAGTTTTAAAGTCTTCTTTATAAGCAAGAATAGAGAGTAAACGAACCGAGTGACGAAAGTCATGACGCAATTTAGCACTTTGACGGATATAATCTTGAAGCTCTTGAATATGCTTAATTTCGATTTCTAAAATTTCCTTTTTTTTATTTAATTCGTAATTTTTAACCATATTCCAAGCACTATAATAGTGTAAAGTATAAATTGTAATGAGACTAAGCAATAAAGCTCCTACTAACAAGGGATAAATGTATCGTAGTCGCCCTAAAGTTAAGTTTTGATAAGAATTCGGACGAATCAAAAGATTAAGGACAAAAAAGGTCAAAGAAATGATGGTTGTAGAATTCCAGACCTTTGACTCACTGAGCCAATCCAAACCTTTTGAAAAGTAGTGAAAAGCTGGATAAAAAAAGCCCACTAATAAAATGAAAGAACTCAAGGCTTGAATTCCAGCGGCTTCTAAGGACAAATAGTTTGGATTCAGATAAGGGTAATGCAGAGCATCATAAGCCCATCCAAAATGGAAGGTAAAGGATTCAATTGCGATTATACCGATATAAATGGCTAGAGCTCTAGAAAGATCAAGAGTCACGGTAAACCGAAACACAAAAAAGAACAGGACTAAACCAATTAATTCAATTAAAGCGAGAGAAACTCCAAATTGGACATGAAGTAAGCTTCCTAGTAAAAGAAAGGTGCTTAAAATAAGACTCCACAATATCAGCGTTTTTTTCCAACCCAATCGAACCCAATTGGGGATAGGAATATAACAAGAACTGATCCCAAAGACAAAGATGGACAATTGAAGAAGGGTGGCGAGCCAATATTCATTCATTAATTTATCTTTCCCCCTTATGATTTCTGTATTGCTGATTTCGAATGCGTAAAAAGTTATAATCATGAATTATGCTTTCTACCTTAGTCATATCGCGTACGCGAATAGGAAAAATAGTTCCATTTTTTAGATAACAACTTCCCTGTTTAAGATAATTAATATAGTCGATGTTGACATAAATTCCTTTATTGAGCGATAAAAATCGTTTATCTTGATGAGTTTTCTTATAAAACTCCTGTAAGGTCATCCGACAGCGATACACTCTTCCTTCTGAGGAAGTGATTTCTAAATAGTGCGCATCACTGACGGCACTCACAATTTGACTAAATAAAAGCCGATAGGTAGAACGTCCACTTGAAATTTCCATATAAGGAGATTCACTTGGTATAAAATGTTGAGCTTCTTGAAGCAAATGAAAAATTCGAGACTGATCAATGGGTTTTAAAACATAATCAAAAGCATGATAAGAAAAAGCTTGAGCCATGAAGTCTGGACTTGATGTTAAGAATATGAGAAGTGAGTTGAGATTTTGGCTCTGCCGTAAATTCATGGCTGCTTCTATTCCATCTATTTTTTCCATAAAAATATCCATGAAAACAATCGTAAATGTTTGATGACTTTTTAGATCGTGGATAAACGATTCCCCATCCCAATACGAAAAGACTTCAAAAGCCACTCCATATTGAGTTTCATACTCTTTTAAAGCCTGTTTCAGGGTAGTATGAACTTCTTTATCGTCATCAACAATAGCAATCTTCAAAACACTTCCTCCTTATCTACCATTGTTTCCCTTATTTTAAGATTACCTATAAATAGTTTATTTAGTTAATTTCTTTCTGGTGTGGTTGACCCTTGGGCTAATGAATTTCAAAAATTCATACTTTACACAGCTTGGTATGAATACTTTAATAGCCGTTTTAAATTGATATAAGGAAACTGGCATGAATGTCGAAATCTAGTCCTAAACGTAGAAAGAAAGGCCCCATTCTTTCGAATGCGACCTTAGTTCTTTAAATAGTTTAGGCGTTTTCTCAATAAGAAGAAAACAAAAAGAAAAATAAATTAAGCCTTTTGAATATAGGTATGACTGCCTCGAGTAGGATCTTTGCGTACAATGATTTGATTGTCAATACGGTTTACGAGCGATTCCACATGGGAAATAATACCTACTAAACGAGAATCAGCAATCTGTTGTAAAGAAGCAATGGCCTTGGATAAACATTCTTCATCCAACGAACCAAATCCTTCATCTACAAAGAGAGTTTCTAAGCGAACGCCTCCAGCCTCAAGTTGGATTTCTTCGGAAAGGCCAAGAGCTAAACAAAGCGAAGCTAAAAATTGTTCTCCTCCTGAAAGTGATTTTACCGAACGAATGGATTCATTGTAGTGGTCAATCACATCCAATCCCAATCCTGATCGTGCTCGGTTACCTTCTAGATGGGCCCGACGCAATTCATATTGACCACTACTCATTGCATATAAACGCCCATTGGCTCGCTTTAATACTTGTTCAAAATAAGAAATTTGAACAAAGGTCTCCAAATTGATGTGAGGTTGTCCTGGTAATGTACCATTGAAGGTCTCAAAGAGGTTTTTCCAAAGAATAGCTTGTTTTTCGAGTTCGGGTAATTGTTTGGAAATGCTCAAAGCTTGTTGAAGACAATCTTGATTAAAGGTTATTAAAGTGCGCCAAGTTTCGCCTTGTTTGGATAAGGATTCAAGTTCCTGCTTGGCTTGATGCCAAGTTTGACTTAAAGTTTCCTTTTTTGTGGTAGGGTCTTGGGGTTCTTCTTTATAACTTTTTAAAATGGCTTGAGCACTTTGAATAGCGAGTGATAAACGTGAATATTCACTTTCTAAATTCTTTTTAGTGGATTCAAAATATTGAATCTCTTGTTTCAAAGCTTTGGCAAGAGCTTGAGATTGTTGAATGTTTTCAAACGCGGGATTTTTTTGAAGTAAATCCACTTCAGCTTTGACCTTCATCCAATTTTGAGATGTGGTTAAAACCTTTTGGTTAAATTCTTTTTCTAATTTTTTTTGAGCCACGCGTTGAGTATCCAGCTTAGCGAGCTCTTGAGTAAAAGTTTTCTTTTGTCCACAGCGTTCAATGGCTTTGGCTCGATTGGCTTGAGCTTGTTCAAGGGTTAAATTTTTAGGAAGGCTTTCTTTTAAAGTCGCTAGAGTTTCTTTCTTAAGCTCTAGAGTAGCCCGTAACGAAGCACAGACATTGGCTTGGTTTGCACTCTTTTTTTCAAGACTACGCATTTTTTCTTCTAAGGCCTGAAGCTCGGCTTGTGTACACACATCTAAGGGAGCGTGAGCTGGACTGGGATGATGCAAAGCTCCACATACTGGACAAGGGACATTATCTTGAAGTGTTTGGGCTAAAATACCAACTTGGGCCGCAAAGAAGCGCTCTCGTTCTTGTTGGTAGCAACGAATAGCTTCTTGATATTGATGTTCTTGTTGTAAGTATGTCTCTTGATTTTTGGTGAGTTGGATTTGTTTTTCTTTCCACGCTTTTTCTTGGTCTTGAACTTTTTTAAATTGATCACAAATCGCACTGGCTTGTTGTTCTTCGTAAAAAACGCCATCCAAATCTTTGAGCTTCTCCTGAAGAAAATCTATATCTTGTTTATTTTTTTCGAGCTGAATTTTTAAATGATCGTATTGGCTTTGAGCCTGTTGTTTAGCTTTGGCTAGCTTTTCTTCTTGGTGACAGAGCTTTTTATACCCACTATAAGCCTCAAGGGAGGATTCCAATTCTTTAAGCTGATCCTTTTTTTGGTTCATCTCTTGTTCTTGGTGATCGAGTTCAAACAACGATTTTCGAGCATCTTCCCACTTTGGAGTTTGTTGATCAAGATCTTTTTTGGCTTTTTGATATTGATCAAATCGTTCTTGTAAACCATCTAGGGCTCCAAGCTGACGCGTTAATTCGTCCGTTTTTTCCTTTTGAAGCTGAAGAGCGTTCTCGTTTTGTTTTAAGGAAGCTTGCCAAGTGTCCATTCGAGCTTGAATAAGCTCAAGATCTTGCTTTTCGGTTTCTTCGAGATCCTCTAGCCCTCTTAAATTGTTTAAGGCCTGTTTAAAAATTTGGGTTTGACTTTTTAGTTGGGCTTCCATGGATTCTTTAATCTCTTTGACTTTACCTTGAAGTCGAGCATAATCTCCTGTCTCAAAAAGTTCGCGAAAAATTTTGGTTCGTTCATCCGTACTTGAGATTAAGACTTTTAAAAATTCTCCCTGAGCTAAAACAGCGACTTGTTTAAATTGTTTAAAGTCTAAGCCAATTCTGTCTTTAATCGCCTCTTTGACCTCTGCATTTTTCGTTAACACTTCTCCATTAGGCAACACCAAAGTCACTCCAGCGGTTCTTTTAGTTTGTCCTTTGCCTCGCTTTTTCGTTCGCAAATATTCAGGATTGCGCTTAAGTAAATAGCGTTCTCCTTTCAATTCAAATTCGAGCTCCACTTCAGTATCTTCTTTATCTGAGGCATATTTGGAACGAACCATGTCTGGTTTACGATTGTCTCCAGAGAGTTCGCCATATAGAGCATAAACAATGGCATCAAAGATGGTAGTTTTACCTGCTCCTGTATCTCCACTGATCAAAAACAAACTGTCTTTTTCAAAGGCACTAAAATCGATGATTTCCTCTTGAGCGTAGGGTCCAAAGCCCTTCATGGTAAGCTTAATTGGCTTCATATCCACTCTTCTTTCTACTTCTCACTCTTCTTTGTGCTCTACAAGGTTGGCTAATTTTGTTCCGAATTGTCTTTTATTTCATTCCAAAGTTTGCCTAGTTTTTCTTGTAAAAAAGGATCCAAAGCCGCTCCTTGATTTTGCATCGCATAAAATTTGGCAAAAATTTCTTCTGGATGTTTCATTTCACTATCGTTGATGATTTCTTGTTGAACTTCAGGAACAAATGAAAATTTCTTAGTATATTCAATCTTTAAAATTCGAGGATAGTGTAAGGAAAGTTTTTCAAAGGCTTGATATACTTCTTGATCATCATCCAAAGTGATATAAAAATAATTATCTTTGTTTTGACGTTGGACAAATGATTTAGCCACCAATTGGTTAAATGAGCCTTGAATTTTTACGAAGTCATGTTTAGGGTGGAGCGCAATCTCTTCAATCGTTACCTTTCCTTGATCCAAGGAAACCACTGTAATGGATTTTTGAACAGTGAGCTCAGAAGCTGAAAATTTGAGCAAAGTTCCACAATAGCGATAGTGGGGAGAGCCAACTGATTGTGGATTATGCAAATGGCCAAGTGCCACATAATCAAAGCCCTTTAATACTCGGGTATGGACTTGATCCAACGAGCCAATAAACAATTCTTCACTTTCAGCTGCTTTTCCTCCTCTATAAAACTGGTGAGAAAGCAAGACATTGTATCCCTGTTCTAAGCGCTCAGCTTTATTCAAAGCAAGTTCCACAGCCTTGGTCCAATCGCCTTCGGGATCTTCTTTTAAAGCCATTTTGACCTTAATGGGTTTAATAAAAGGGAGCATATGAATGCGAACGGTTTGATCCTCTTTCGTTAAATCGAAAAAAGGAATAGTTCCATCGTACATCGAAACAATATGGATATGGGAAGCTTCTAATAAGCGAGATCCAAAGTTAAGCCGACCTGGTGAATCGTGATTTCCGCTGATCACAAATGTGGGTACTTGTCGTTGATACAATTCATTTAAAAACCAGTTTAAAAGATGCACAGCTTCTACCGAAGGGATAGCGGTATCGTATACGTCACCACAAATCCATACCCCATCGATTTCTTGAGTCTCTATTATAGAGAGAACTTGTTCTAAAGCTTCTTTTTGTTCTTGAATTAAATCGTAACCAAAGACTTTTTTACCTAAGTGTAAATCTGCTAGGTGAATGAATTTCATCTTCATCGTGGATTGAATACCCGTAACTTCAGTTACGAGGAAAATCCGCCCCTCCCTTCTGTCTAGATGATAAAAGTTCTCGTTTTCTCAACCTTCTATGCCTTTGAATGGGCATTAAAAAATTATCTAAGTTAATATAAACCATAAAATTAGTTTTTTTATCTCAAAGTAAAGAGGTAGCTTGAGATTTTCAGTCACTCTCATTGCCTCTATCCTTCCCTTCAAATCTTTAAAAATTTATCTAGTCCCTAAGCCATTGCTTTATCTTATTATTGTGCCATTTTAAGAAAAATTTCGTGAACTTTTTTCAATAAAAAAGGTTAGTCTTTTTAGACTAACCTTTCATCCAATTTAGATTACGCTTAAAATCAAGAAAGCTACAACATACAACCAGAACGAAGGCATACGAGCGACAAGAGCCCACGGCTTGCCATCTTGATTGGCTTGATAAAACAAAGCCCGCCATTCTTTGCGTTCTTGAAAGAACACCCAAATTCCAATGATTAGAGTGATCCAGAGAATAACCGAGATCAAAATATCCACGATAGGGAAAGTAGAGATGAGCATTAAACAAGTGTTGTTTAAGATATGTAAAATAATAGGTACCCAAATGGAATTACTCTTGGCATAGACATAGGCCAAAACCAACCCAACTCCAAAAGTAGGAACGGCTTGGCCTAAATTCCCATGAGCCAATCCAAAGAGTAAGGCTGAAAACACGATCGCAAAGCCTTGGTTAAAACGGGAAAGATTGCGATAAATCAGTCCTCGATATAACATCTCCTCAAATACAGGTCCAATCAAACAAACCACCATGAACTCCAAACTCCCCGCTAAAAGCGGCATTCCTGTTACATCAAAATCTGGACTCGGAGCAAGAGGAAAGACAAAGGTAGAAAATAGATCCATAAAGAATGTAGTGATGATGGACAAAATCAAATTAGCGGCGACCATCATACTAAAGCCTTTCCAAATCCAATGACGATTAAAGTGCGTATTTTGAAGAGCCTTAAATGGATTAACCTTTAAAATAGAGCTACCATAGGCAATTGCCATACTTCCCGTAATCGTGGTTGTACTCCAAAAGATAAGAGCATAGCCCATTAAGTAGGTTTCGAAATCGGTGGCTAGATTGAGGGGAAATCCTAGCACGATACCCAATACAAACGAAAGCCCAAGATAAATCCAAACGGAAGCCATACATACTTGTAAAACTTGGCTTAATCCCAAAGGCTTGCCTGGATTTTTCATCATAAAGGCTTGAGTCGATAAGGGAGGAGTTAAATTGGCTGGCCTTTTTTGAGTAGGTAAAGAGGGTTTATGGTTTTGAAGAGCGGTTTCAAAAGAATAAGAATCGGGTTGGGAAACCGACGCTTCTAAAAAGGCATCTTTTGCTCCTTTGGCTTCTTTTGACCAAGAACTAACTTTTTGTGAAAGACTGAGTTTAGGTGGTTGGGTAGGATCTATCTCTTTTTCTTTCTTCTCTTCTTCCTTTTTCTTTTCCTCTTTTGAAGTTTTGTCTTTTTTTTCGTCCTTTTCTGTTTGTTCTTTGAAAGAAGAATTGCTAGAAGCCTCCTTAATGGACTTTTCTTCCTTCTTATCGTTAAGTTCTGACTTTTCTGAGACGATTTCTTCGACTTTTTCCTTTGAATCTAAAATGGATGGAACGTCTACGGAATTCTCTACAGATTCCTTAGACATATCATTTTGTGAGGAAAGAGCTGGTTCTAAAAAGGCTTTCGAAACCTGAACGCTATTCGTATCGATGTCTTGAGAGGATGAACTCACCTCAGATTCGTTAGAAACTTCCTCTTTTTTTTCCTTTAACGAGCTTGAGGTAGACTCAGAAGTATAGGAATCATTTGATTCATCGCTTGAATTTGATTTCTTTGAGGTTTCTTCGCTTGAAGAAGAAAAATCTACAGCGGATTCAGTGGGAGTAGACTCATTTTTTTTGAAGCGGAAGGGATTAGGCATTACACTTCTCCTTTCTTCGTTTATATTTCTTTTTAAGTGTAGTGGATAAAATGCGAGAGATAAAAGCCTTACTCGTCAGATAAATAATGTCCCTAAGAAAATTACCAGCCCTATTCCAAAAGAAGATTAAAAGCGAAAACGGTGATCACATTCCTTGAAGGGAATTAAGTTTATTTTCCTCCACTTTGTTTAGTTTTATCCTAAATTTTCCAAGAAATATTCCTAAAGAAAAAGCCCGGCAAGGCCGGGCAATGGTGTGAACTTAAGAAAGAGTATAATTTTACTCTTCAAATAGTTCACA
>CAZTNF010000030.1:0-15962 GCA_964615295.1 uncultured Erysipelotrichaceae bacterium
AATACTTCTATCTTCGTTATACTTAGGTTTGGGTTCTATACCCCTGTTGACTGGATACCCCCTGTAAGGATATAAGGATTTTCATAGCATCAAATTTTACTCATCCTCATCACTCTTGGATCCTACGATCTTTCCTTCGTAGTGTGTTTGAGAGGCGTACATTCGAACCTTCCACAGTGTCTTTTAGACACATTGTCTCACCATATATAACTCAATTGACCCCCGACATATCTGACTCGTGTTTCCACGCATTTCCCATAGCGAACTATGAATCCATTCTTTGCCGACTTCACCGAGCTTTATACACTTCAAGTTGCTAACCTTTCCATGCATATCGGAGTATTAGGGAGATGGTTTCAGGTCGTTACTCCTTCATTCCCATCTTCAAAGTATTAGTTGTTGATAAACTAGTGATAAAACTAGTTCATCCCAGATAGCTTTTCACTACCTAACGAGTCGCACTGATACAACACATCAAACTCTAATCCGATAATAGGTTTTAACCCAGCTTCTTTGGCCGCCTTAATAAACGCCATGGTTCCATACATTGTAAAATGATCTGTTAAAGCGACAGCCGATTGTCCTGCCTCTTTGGCTAAAGCGATGATGGATTCAATACGCAAAGGACTTTCAAGCAAAGAATAAGAGGAACGAGTGTGTAAGTGTATCATGCTCTTTATTATACTCATTCCTCGATTTGACCCAAGAAAAGGTGAAAAAAGCCTATAAGCCATAACGAGGAATCAAAAAGACCGAAGGCTTTTTTAACCTTCAGTCTGCTTTAATTATTCTGATTTGGAAAAGGCCGCTAAGCGGTCAATGAGGTCATACACTTGCGTAGCGGTGAGCTTTTTTATACCAGAGGCACATTGATGGCCACCACCCCCAAATTCTTGGGCCACTTCCACAATTGGAATGAGTCGAGAACGCAAGGACGCTGCATACGTTCCTTCCCCATCTTGGGTGAAGAGAGCCCACATTTCGATTCCCTCCACGTTACCAAGACAGTTGACAAAGTTTTTTGCTTGCTCGTAAGAAAGGCCTGTGCTTAAATAATCGGCTTCACTCATCACTGAAAATAAGAAATTAGCTTTACGCATAGCACGCTCTCTTACTTTGGTCACATAACGATATTCTTCCATCGTAGAAGTGTACAAATACTCACATGTAACGCGGGGATCGGCCCCTTGACTAGCCAGCCAAGCTGCCGCTTCAAAGGTTTTACTGGTCACTGTGGGAATGGAGAAACGTTGGGTATCGGCATATAAACCATTCATCAAATGTTGAGCGGCTTGAGCCGAAATTTCCCACCCTTCTTTCTTCATCAAGAGCGCTTCCACTTGGCAAGCAGCAGCGGCTAAATCATCCACATAGTCTAAATCGCCAAAGTCTTCCACACGAACGTGGTGATCAAAGCGAGCGATTTTTTGACCCAATTTAAAGCGAAGATCATCGACTCGTGCGGAATTAGAGGTATCTGTAATGATCACTAGGGCTTTGGAAAGCGTCTCTTCACTGACTTCATCAAAGCCAGGACCTTTTCCCATAGTCAGAACAGTCTTTTTGGGATATTGATCTAAGATGGCATATTTTAGACCCAATTGGCTTCCTGTAGCATCGGGATCGGGATTGACATGCGCCACAATCACAATAGGATCCGCAGCTTCAATGGCTTCAAAAATTTGTTTTGGATTTTTATTGGGCATGTTCTAAATTCGAATAAGCATCTCGAGCGATCATAACCTCTTCATCCGTTGGAATGACATATACCTCTAAAGCAGAGTCTGGAGCCGAGATTTTAGCTTCCTTTCCACGCATGTTGTTGGCTTCGTCATCGAGTTTTACTCCTAAAGCGCTTAATCCATCGATGACTGCTTTACGCACATCCATGGCATTTTCTCCAATGCCGCCTGCAAATACAATCGCATCAGCACCACCCATTAAGCCATAATAGCCAGCGACTGTTTCAATGACGCGATCGTTAAAAATTTTCTTAGCTAAAATAGCCCGCTCGTTGCCTTGGGCTGCAGCGGCCGAGACATCGCGACTATCCGAGGAAATTCCTGAGACTCCAAGCAAGCCGGATTTTTTGTTCAAAATATTATCGATTTCTTGGGCACTATATCCATATTTTTGCATTAAAACAGCTGGAATAGCTGGATCAATATCGCCAGAGCGGGTTCCCATCATCACTCCCGCAAGAGGAGTAAGACCCATAGAGGTTTTAAAGGATTTGCCATTTTTTACGGCGGTAATGGATCCCCCATTGCCAAGGTGGCACGTAATAATATTGATATCGTCTACATCTTTACCAAGCATTTCGGCTAACCTATAGGTCAAATACTTATGAGACGTACCGTGGAAACCATAACGGCGAATAGCATCCTTTTCATAATATTCATAAGGAATGGGATAAATAAAGCTTTCTGGAGGCATAGTTTGATGGAAAGCTGTATCAAAGACAAAGGTGTGTACGGCATTAGGGAGCATCTTTTCAAATGTACGATAGCCCGTTAAACCAGCGGGATTGTGAAGAGGCGCTAGGGGAATGCACTCTTCTACTTTTTCCACGGCTTCAGGAGAAGCTACTACAGAATCCGCATAAAATTCTCCACCATGCACAATACGATGACCAACGGCTTGGATTTCGGATAAATCGTTTACCACGTGATGTTCTAACAATGCTTCCACTAAAAGACGCACTGCTGCTTCATGATCAGGAATGTCTTCCGTTTTAGTATATTTTTTCCCATCAATAGTGATGGAAAATACGCCATCGGGAAGGCCAATGCGTTCTACAAGACCTTTCGCGAGGACCTTTTCTTGGGGCATTTCATACACTTGAAATTTCAAGGATGAGCTACCCGCATTTACAGACATGACAATAGCCATACTCTTTTTCCTCCTTTAAAAAACTAGTTTAAGTGTATCGCTTCCTTTCATTTCCTTCAATATTGGTCCCTTTTGACAAAGAATGAAGGGAAAAGAACAAAAGAAATCCAACAACTAAAAAAGGCAGTTCTTCACTCTAGAAGACTGCCGAGTTCCTCGTGGTATTCGGGATGGG
This sequence comes from uncultured Erysipelotrichaceae bacterium, assembly GCA_964615295.1. GTDB lineage: Bacteria > Bacillota_I > Bacilli_A > Erysipelotrichales > Erysipelotrichaceae > Allobaculum. Next base: position 3,068 of record CAZTNF010000030.1, read on the forward strand.
ATTGGAGAAATCGTTGAATTACTTTAAGCTTGGCTTGAAGATGCAAGATGGATTCTAGCTCTTCCATAGCTTGAACTCCTTTTCTTAAAGCATCGTAAACTGCGGCTTTAGAAATGGAGAGATTTTCTTGAATTTCTGCTAAGGAAAGGTCATCTTGAAAGTAAAATTCTAAGACATCTTGTTGACGCTTGGTCAAAAGAGGGCCATACAAGTCAAATAAAATATTGCCTTGGGTATGATCAACCACCCTAATTCCTCTATTCTTACTCTTCTAATCCTTTGGTAATGCCGATTAAATAACTCGATAAATCGAAAGGACGTAAATCTTCCGGTTTTTCCCCAAGACCTAAAAAACGAACAGGTAAACCCAATTGATCGCGAATGGCCATCACCACACCACCTTTAGCGGTCCCATCCATCTTGGTCAAAATAATGCCAGAAACAGGAGTCACATCCATGAACTCCTTGGCTTGGCTAATTCCATTTTGTCCAGTCGTAGCATCGAGTACGAGCCACGTTTCATGGGGAGCTCCCTCGATTTCACGACCCGCTACCCGACTCATTTTACCAAGTTCACGCATTAAATTGGTTTTGTTTTGAAGACGTCCTGCTGTATCGCAAATGAGAACATCAATATCATTGTTTTTAGCATAGCGACAAGCATCCACAATGACAGAAGCGGGATCCTGTTTTTCTTTTCCCGCCACACAGGGAGCATTCAAACGATCGGCCCAAATTTCCAGCTGTTCTACTGCTCCCGCGCGGAAAGTATCGGCCGCCGCCACAGCTGGCTTTAAATCTTGTTCCTGAAAGTAATTGACTAATTTTGCGGTAGTCGTGGTTTTTCCAGACCCGTTGACCCCCACCATCAAAATAACTGTAGGGCCATTTTCTGCTAAGGACCATTCAGGATCTTTATCAGGATTATAGAATTCATACAAAATATGGATCAAGTAATCTTCCATAGAATCAAAATTTTTAATCTCTTTGGCATTGGATTCAAAAGCATCCACAATTTTTTGGGCCGTATGAATGCCCATATCGCTTTCCAATAAGATGATCATGATTTCTTCGAGCAATTCATCGTTAATTCCTCGGAAACTATTGGATAAAGCACGAATGCGATCGCCAAAACTTTTACGGCTTTTAGAAAGACCAGATAAATATTTATCTTTGTCCTTTGAACGAACAAATTTCGATTTTAATTTCTCAAAAAAGGCCATGAAATCTCCTTTACCTAATGGATGAAAAGAAAAAAATTTTTTATATTTTTTCTTTTTATTCTATCTCATTCTTTATTAATGCGGCGGGACCACTCTTCCAGTTTTGGTATGGCTTCATACATCCCATGAATATAGTTTAGGTCAGAGTTGATTTTCAGTAAATTCATCATTTCTTTTAAAGATCTGTCTCAAGTAGCCAATCCTTGTATAGCTATTCGTCTAAAATTGTAGGCCTATACTTTGTTAGAAGAACTAAAACTCAAGCGGAAATACTGACGAAAATATCCCTGCTATCTTTTTTTCTCCATATGTTTTATGTTATTTACTATTTTATAATTGCATAGTAAATAATCTTTTCATAAAAAATTTACTCGATTAAGGATAAAATCAACTATTTGCCCAATCAAACTCAATTTTGATCAAACTAGAACAACCTTTGTATAGTTATAGTCTGAAGATCTGTACGACCCATAAAGAAGAAGTGGATAACAGTATTCTTTACGTTCTTAGTCAGTTTTTGTTTGGCTAAAGATTGCCAAGAAACAGCCTTTGATCAGCCTAAGAAATTTCTTGATTCACTAGGCTTTATCTTGATAAACAAAAATTCTAAGAAAACCTATTCTCAATCAGGACGAAGACCTTACTTTGAAAAGAAAAACCTATTTTTTGGACAGAAGGACTAAAAGAGGACTTTACACAGCAATGAAACAGTTCAAATCTCACCAGAGACCCCATAAAAAAGAGCCTATTCTGAACTTAGCTTACAAGGAAAGGTAGAGTTGTATTCAGGTGAAGAAAAAGACCAAACTAAAAGAGAAGAGCGATAAGCCAAAAATATAGTGTAACGCCTGTGAAAAAGCTGCTCTATCTAGTAGATTAAAAGAACAGGTCTTGAGAAGAAAGTTAAATTTGTTTTAGATCTGTAGACGTATAAAAACAGGTTTCTTCTAAGACCTCATAGAGAGAAAATCTCCCTTTGATCTCCAACTTCCCTCTCTTTTTATCATGTTTTGATTATTATGGATATAATGAAAAAACATGGTTGAAGAAAAGGAGAATCTGACTCTAGAAAAGGCTAATATCGAGCCTTTTATCAAATAAAGAAATCAAGGCCACTTATCTAAACATTCACTTTCAAGAGATCGCCGCTTTATTAGAGATTAGCTATAACCAATTGTTTGTGAAGGTTCACAACGGGGGCTTTTCCGATGCGGAGCTTACGAAAAAAACGTATTGGCATAAAACGTATGCCTTCTTGAAACGAAACCTAGAATAGGCGCTTTATTGATCTCAGCGCTTCAGATGAAGAATCCTTTGACCAATAAACCATGGCCTCACTGTAATCAACAACCCAGGACTCAAGTCACGGGTGTCCAATTCGCATTTTAATGAAAGGAATCTTTCTATGTCTCTAGAAGCTTCTATTGCTCGATTCAAAGCCAATCCTTCAAGTGAACAGGGCCAAGAGTTACTTGCTCTTTTAAAACAAGGTCGTTATTTTATTTTGTTACATCCTTCTGTTTTTCAAGACACTTTAATTCGTAAGCGTGTTGAAAAACAGATTCAAGAACAACAGCTGGAAAAACTCCCTATTTTGACCTTTCACACCCAAACTCAGGGAGGTACTATTTTTCCAGTCTTTACTTCTTTTGAGGAGCTTCAAAAGTTTCCCACTCAATCCCCCTGTCCCCATATTGAAGTCAGTTTTCAAGGTTTGTATGACTTAGTTCAAGTGCATCCTAATATCGAAAATATCCTGTTAAATCCCGAAGGAGATGCTTTAGCCTTCCCACGTCAACAATTTTTAGAGCGTTTTATTAGCACTGCTCAAGGCCAACAGCTTAAAGAAAAAACCCTTCCTCAAGAATTCACCACTCAGTTGGAACAAGGATCTCGAAAAGCAGGAACGCGAGCGCTCAAAGCTTTAAGCAAAGCGGCTTTAAAATTTCCTGAAATCTCTAAGATTTGGGTTTTAAGACAATCAGACGATGATTCTTCATGGATTTTGGTTCTCGAAAGCGAACAAGAGGCTCAACAACTTCATGCAGATATATTGCGAAGCTTTTTAGGCCAAACGCAAGCCTTATCGGGAGCTATTTGTTATACCTCATATACTCCAATTGTAGAAATATTGGATAATTTTCAACCAGCTTATATTCGTCCTTATAAACCGATAGCTTTTTCATCCTCTAAAAAGAAAAAAGGAAAAGGGTAAACCTTTGGCTCTTTTGGTAAGTCCTTTCTTGCTCAAAGGATTCACTTTTTTGATCTTTCTTTTCTCTGTTGTCTTCTCAAAAATTTTTGAAGGATTAAAATGCGCTAAAGTAAAAGAGAAATTAAATATAATTGAAATCAGACAAAAGACAAAATAGAAAGATCTCACTTTTTAAGGAGGATTATATGGCTAAAAAAGAAAAAGAACGATTTAAAAAGGTGTTTAGTCAAGGCGCTTGGGATATTGTAGAAATTTGGGTTGATCAGGAAACTGGTGTGAATTATTTGTTTCACGAGAGTGGAAATGCTGGAGGAATGACTGTTTTAGTGGATCAAGAGGGAAATCCCATTGTCACCCCACTTAAGCCAGAATTGAATTAAAATCAAACATTAATAAGAAAATATTTTAGCTTATAAAAAATAATGACTTTTTTTCAAGTTGTTCTTAGAGATAAATTGAAAAGCAAAGTTAATTTGAAAAGGAAAGGAGAACAAAGCCTTTCCTTTTTTTATTTCGGCCTTAAGGGCTGAAATGAATCGTTAATATTCTTTTAGGTAGAACCTGATAAGAAAAATTATCCCCGCTCATGCGGGAATAATGTAGTTTTTACTTATAGCATAGATAGACATCCAATTTCCAATTTCTCTATTAAATTTCCTATCTCTTCTCTTTACTTTATCCATGGCATTCAAAGACTTGAGACCTAAAAAAGAAGAGCTTATAACGAATTTTTTCGTTATAAGCTCTTCTTAAATGGATAGGCTTAAAAGAAGAAACGCACGATGTCGTTATAAGTAGAAAAGATCATTAAGCCAAATAAAGCGATAAAGCTAGCAACCAAAATTCCCTCTAGGATTTTAACAGGAACTTTACGTTTGAATATTCCCTCAAGAAGCAAAATGAAAACACGCCCGCCATCCAAGGCAGGAATGGGCAATAAATTAAAGATTCCAATATTGAGAGAAATCAGGGCGCATAGAGATAAATAGGATAAAAAGCCATAGCTCACAGCACGATCTGTAACTTTATAAATCCCAACAGGTCCAGAAAGCGAGTCTACTCCTTTTCCTACAAACAGCTGTCCGATGGATTGAAAGATGAGTGCAATGTTAGAGCCAATTTGATTCCACGCTTCTTGAATAGATTCCCAAAAATTAACTTGGCGCACTTGAGTTTGCGTGGTATACCCCATTAAATACACTTGAGATTCTTCATCCATTTCTGGTTGAATGGTGGTCGTAAACGTTTCATCTCCCCGTAACACTTCTAAGGTTGATTCTTGCGGATTAAATTGAATGAATTGCGATAAATCGGTTTGGGTTTCTGGCTCTAAAACTGTTCCATCGGCTGCTGTGATCTTCAAAATACGGTCACCACTCATTAAACCGGCTTGCGCTGCTGGAGTATTATCCAATACTTCATAAATGACTGGTTCGGATGGAACCGATACGATTCCACGGGCTTGAATAATGCCAACCATCAACACAAAGGCCAATACAAAATTCATCGCTACTCCGGCAAGCATAACAATGGTTTGTTGCCAAATAGGTTTGTGATTTAGTTTTTCATCTTCTGGCACTTTAGAAAGCCAAGAACCTTCCTCATCTTCTGCTTCTTCATCTTCTGTTGAACTATCCACTTCACCAGCCATGCTCACATAGCCTCCAATGGGAAAAGCACGTATTGAGAACAAGGTGTTTTTTCCTTGTTTTTGCCAAAGAACAGGACCAAAGCCAAAGGAAAATTCATGACAATACACTCCAAAAGCTCGCGCTGCCATGAAGTGACCGGCTTCATGAATCATGACAATAATTCCTAGCATCAAAAAGAAAGCGAGAAGGCCAATAATAAAATTCATATTGTTTTTCTATTGATTAGATCCACTCAGTAGGATCTAGACCTCCTTTCAAGTCCTTCAATTTTACCTGAACAAGACCGCTTATTTAAAAAATCACACAATTATCCAAAACCATTCCAAAAGATCGCATGAAGTGAGGCTTTAGAAAACTAAAAAAGCCGAAGAGACACCTTGTCCCCTTCAGCCCAGCCTCTTTTAAGGTAAAAGAGCTATGAGTATACCAAATAAGATAAAGTTCATCAATAAAGAGTCTACTCGATCTAAAACCCCCCCATGCCCGGGGAGTACTTCTGAAAAATCCTTTAATTGGTAATGGCGTTTAAAGGTAGAAAAGCATAGATCTCCAAGCTCAGCGGCAATAGGAGCCAATAGGCAAATGATGAGGTTAATAGTGAAATTCAACCCCTCTATCCAAAAGAAACTGAGAAGAAAAGAGAGTAAAAAACCACAAAGCCATCCTCCAAAGAAGCCCTCCCACGTTTTTTTTGGAGAAATCCGAGGGATCATTTTGTGTTTTCCTAAGAAACGGCCAAAAAAGTAAGCTCCAGTATCGGAACCATAAGTAGCCAAACACAAAGTCCATAAGTAACGGTGTTCCACAAAAACAAGGGATTGCATGCATAAAAACGCAATACCCATAAGCGCCATATAAGTGATCACCGCACAACAATTGCTTTCATTAAATGATTCAAAAAAGATCGGTAAGGACCAAATAAGCACAAATCCAAGGGCGATTAGAGCAAAGGGAAGATTAGGAAGATTCCATAACTCACCATAATAAAAGGAAAGGGGTAAAGCAAAGATCCAAAGATCCACAAAGAACATGACTCCATAACCCCATTTTGAAAAATTGGGTAAGGCATGAAGCCACTCATAGGTAGCAGCAAGGACAATGGCGATTCCAAGCGCTTCAAGACACCAACCACCTAAAAGAACGGGTAAGAGAACGACCGCTACAATGGCAATCGAGGTTAAAATTCTAGTTTTCATCCAAACCCCCAAATCGACGATGACGGTGGACGTATTCCTCCAAGCAAAGATTCAGTTGCTTTTCATCAAAATCAGGCCACGCAATCGGAGTAAAGATCAATTCTGCATAGGCAATTTGCCACAATAAAAAATTGGAAATGCGGATCTCTCCACTGGTTCGCACCAACAAATCCACAGGCTCTTTGACAAAGAGATACTTATAAAATTCATCAATTGTCAAATCGTTTTCACGCTCATGGCACTCCACTTCTTGGGCATAACGCTTCATGGCAAGAAGCATTTCGCGTTGGCTTCCGTAATTGATGGCTAAACAAAGTTCCATCCCAGTGTTGACACTAGTTTGATTCACAGCTTTTTTAATAACTGTTTGGGTATTTTCGGGAAAACGTTCTAGTTCACCCGCAAAGGTCACCCGAATGTTATTATCCATCAATTCTTGAATGAATTTGTTAAAAAATAAACTAGGTAATTTACAAAGATAAGAGACTTCGTCTTCGGGACGTTTCCAGTTTTCAGTAGAGAAAGCATACAAAATGAGCTTTTGTATACCACGCCGTTGGGCTTCTAAAGCAATATCCCGTACACGATCGGCTCCTTTTTTATGGCCAGCAGTTCGGGGTAAGTTGCGGGCTTTAGCCCAACGACCATTGCCATCCATAATAATGGCCACGGTCTGGGGGATCTTATCCATGACAGTCCTTCTTTCCAAGTAGCCAAAAAACTTCTTTTGGCGCTTTGTATTGTAGGGTGATAGGCTACGAAATAGCCAAAAAAAAGCCCTTGCGGGCTTTTGAATTTAAGAAATCTTACTTCGCCGCCTTAAGCAAGAAGGTCTTTTTCTTTGGCGGCAGCTAAAGTATCCACCTTTTTAATAAATTTATCAGTCAATTTTTGACAATCGTCGAGCATTTCCTTAGAGATATCTTCAGGAATAGTTTTATCCTTTTTGATTTTGTCATTGCAATTGCGACGGATGTTGCGCAAATTGACTTTGGCTTCATCCGCATAGCGTTTAGCTTCTTTAGCCAATTGTTTTCGGCGATCTGTCGTTAAAGGAGGAATATTGATACGGATGCAATCTGCTTCCGCTTGAGGAGTGACTCCTAAGTTAGCGGCAGAAATCGCATGAGTAATGCTTTTTACGGTGGATCTGTCATAAGGCTTGACCACCAATTGCGTTCCTTCTAAAACCGAAATTTTCGCCATTTGATTAATGGGAGTCATTTCTCCATAATAATCCACACGTACTCGATCGAGTAAGCTCGCTGAAGCCCGACCTGTACGGATAGTTCTTAAATTGCTTTCGAAGTTTTCAATTACGCCTTCCATATCCAATTCAGCCAGCTCAAGATATTCGTTTTCCATAAAATTTTTTTTCTCCTATTTGTACTTTTTACGCTTTTTCGCTTGTAATAGTGGTTCCAGCAACGGTTCCCTCCACTGCTTTTTGAATGTTTCCTGGTTCATTCATATTGAAGACTACTAAATCAATATCGTTGTCACGGCACATTGAAATGGCTGTCGCATCCATGACTTTTAGATCTTTATTTAAAATGTCTAAATAGGTTAAATGATCAAATTTTTTCGCTTCAGGATGGAATTTAGGATCGGCATCGTATACTCCATCCACACCATTTTTCGCCATTAAAATGACATCGGCCCCAATTTCGCTAGCTCGCAAAGATGCGGTGGTATCGGTAGAAAAGTAAGGAGATCCGGTTCCAGCTCCAAAAATAACCACACGGCCCTTGCCAAGATGTCGCATAGCACGGCGTAAAATAAAAGGTTCAGCCACCTCGCGCATTTCCACGGCTGTTTGGACGCGAGTATCAACGCCTTCGTTTTCCAAAGCATTTTGAACGGCTAAAGCATTGATAACCGTACCGAGCATTCCCATATAATCCGCTTGAGCACGATTCATTCCTAAATTTTGAATTTCTTTGCCGCGGATAAAGTTGCCCCCGCCTACTACAATAGCCAATTCTACGCCCGTTTCTTTTACTTTTTTGATTTCTTGAGCAAGCGCTTTGAGCACAGCTGGATCCAAATTTGCATCTTTAGACGAGAGTGCCTCGCCGCTTAACTTAAGTAAAACGCGTTTGTACATGAATTATCGGTCCTTTTCTCTTGCTCCATTATACATGAGGCCTTACTTAAACAAAAGAAAGCCTATTTAGTTGTTCGCTTGTAGGTGAGCCTTTTTATAATGAACTTTTTCAGTTCAAATTAAAGAAGCAACTGCTAGTTGACACAATGTAATGAGGACTTGGTGGTCTTTTTAAGTCAAATTTTGTAGGCTAAAGACAACCTGAAAACGAAAGGATCTCTTCCATGAATTTAGCTCAAAACATTAGCACGTTGCGCCGAAAAAATCATTGGAGCCAAGAGGAATTCGCAGCCAAAATGGAGGTTTCAAGACAAGCCGTGTCCAAGTGGGAATCTGGGGTTTCCACTCCTGATTTAGAAAAAATTATTCGTATGAGCAAACTCTTTACGATCAGTATGGATGAATTGATCGAAGCCGATTTAGAAAGCGATGAGGAAGACGAACCTCCACTTTGGAAATCTTCTCAAGGTTTTGAGTCTTCAATCCCCAAAGACGATTCCAATTTAGAAGAGACCTGGGCTAAATTGGAAAAAAGTCTTCAACAATTGGAACAAGAAAACGATACTTGGCATTCTTGGGAAAAAGATAATCCTACTTATCATACTCAAAATTTTGATTCCTCTTTTGCCTCAAGCCAAAGTCTTTTCAAAGATGAATCCCAACAAAGTCATTGGGTAACTCTGAGTGAAGCGCAAGATTACTTTCTCTGGTCAAAAAAAAGAGCTGCACTCATTGCCGCTGGTGTCTTCTTATGTATTCTTGCACCCACTCCTTTATTCTTTTTAATCGGATTTTTTAGTGGTCATCCAAATGTCGATATGATTGTTGGCGGGGGTGGAGTTTGTGCGCTTTTGTTTTTAGTAGCCTTAGCTGTGGGGCTTTTTATCCAAGAACATGCTCTCAATAAAAAATGGGAGTGGCTTGAAAAAGAACCCTTTGATTGCGCTCAAGAGGTGAAGGACTTTGCTTATGCTTGTCAAGAGCAGGAACAAAAAACGCATACTGTATCCATTGCCCTTGGAGTGATGTTTTGTATTCTTTCTCCTATTCCTGTTCTTTTAGGAGCCTCTTTTTTACCAGATGATTGGGTAACAGCGATGGTCGGCTTTTTGTTGATGCTTGTTGGCTTAGGTGTCTACCTCATCGTTTTAACCAATTTACGCCAGCAAGGATGTCAAGTGCTTTTACAAGAAGGGGAATATACTCCTCTTGGTAAAAAACAAACGAAACTACAAGACTCACTTGCGGGGATGTATTGGTGTGTAATCACGGCGATTTATTTGGGATGGAGTTTTGTTAGCGAGAATTGGGCATTGACTTGGGTGATTTGGCCGTTGGCAGCTTTGGCTTTTAAAGCCATCACAAAGCTTATCGTGAAAGAAGACAAATAACAAAAAATCCTAATTAAAAACACCACCGCAAAAAAGGGTTTGTAACGAATTCCTAAAGTAACTCGAATTTGCACAAACCCTATTTTTATAAGGATAAATCAAAAAAAAAGGAAAAGAGAACAAAATCTTTCCCTTTTTTTATTCCACCTCAATGGCTTGAAATGAAATGTTAGTCCTCGTTCAGACAGCGAATGATAAGGAAAATCATCCTAGAGTATTTGATTCAAGACCTTCAAAAGCAAGTTTCATTTTATCCTTATTCATTGTATCCTTTATAGACCATATTTCTCTCTTAGCTTCGGCACCATAACTAATTTGGCAGGTTTATTTAAGGAAATAACATACTCATTGGTGGGAGTATGTGGTATAACTGCATATTTCAAACTCACTTTCTGAAATTTTGTGAGTTCTTCACACTTGAGTAATCTTTCAACATCCTCATCTGTCAAATAAGAATGATCTTCAAAAATAACCTTGCTTAAGTAACGAAACCAGTGTTTCGCATTAAAACGTGAGCGTTGGGCCGCAAATATCATATACTCATACCAAGTCATCATACTTTCTCCCCTACCTTAAATCTTTATATTTCTTTATAAAACTTCTATATTTATTTTATTATAAAGCTTTATGTCATTAATTCAAAATTTAACAATATATTTTAAAATTTATTATATTAAATATAAAGATAATACCCACATATGAGAAAAAACTAACAGTTCCCTTTATTGATAGTCCCTCTAGACCTCCAAATTCTAATTTTTATTTAAATTTTTCCCCTCAGTTCCTACACTTTACTCATCTCATTCAAGGACTCGAATCCTAAAAAAGAGCTTCTAACGAAGGAATTCGTTATATTTTTAAGACATAGTGGGATCAAAATGGCCAGTATCGTGATTGAAGTTTTTTTCAAAGTGCTGGTAATCGTTGCGTCCTTCCCAATACCCGCCCCAACTAAAGCCATGTTGCAAAAAGAGTTGAACGGCTAGATCATCCTCGGTCAACATATGGGGCTGAATATTTGTTCGATCCGCATAAGGAGCGCCCGCAGGAGGCAAAATGGTGGTGGTTCCATCTTCCTCTACAATAACTTGAGGATTGTATAGAGAATTAAAGTCAACCGCTAAACCTAAAGAATGTTCGTGCTCCATTGGTTGTCCGTTTTCGTCCCAAGTAAAACCAAGGGCCCGTGTAATCCCATCCGTCATAATGGCATTGTCGTCGGCCTGATACCCTATAGGTAAGATGATCCGTTGAATGGGATAAGCATTGCGATACAGTTCATAAAAGATATCCTCAATGTCAGGAGCGATGTTTTCATGGACAATCATTTCCCCTACGCGTGTTTGCCCTTCAAAATCTACATATAATAGCCGCACTAAGCGTAAATTGGATGGATCTAAAAAAGTTTGTTGGCTAGAATAAAAGTCATTATCGATTTGAGCGAGAAGTTCATCACTCACTCCTTGAGAATAGAAGTTCGCGCGAACTTGTTCGGGAGACATAAATTCAGTACTCACAATCGTTTCAGCGGGAGCACTGGCGATTTGAGCCATTTCCGCTTCCACTTGAGCAGCTTGGGCGGCTTGAATGGATGTAGCTTGTTGGGCTTCAAGAGCGGCTTGATCTACGCTTGTCGTAGAAGGAGCAGAAAGACTCGAAAGGGAAGCCCAAGGAGAAGTGCTACTGCTTTGTTCCGCTTTTTTACCATTACATCCACTCACAAAAAGAAGACTGGTTATCATAGAAAGAGCTAGATATTTTTTAGAAATCACTTTTAATCCTCCCCTTGTAGACTAGGCTACTGTTCTCTATTGACTCCTGTGGTTCAGGAATAGGGATTCTATATTCATTAGAGAGATCCTTTATTTCAAGATTAAGGAAAGCCAAATTCTGTTTTTTCCATTGATTAAGGATTTTAAGAGCTTTTCTTTTGTGCCGAAGAAGCAGTCGGCTTTTTGAAAATAATAAACTTAGAAAAGATATAGTTCAAAATAACGACAATAACATTGGCCACAATTTTCCAAAAAAGACCATTCATTCTCATCAAATCGACCGCCCAATACATGATGCCTAAATCAAAGATTTCAGAGACGATGCGAAATCCTACAAAGGAGAAAAATTCTTTTAAATCTTCCTTCCAAGAAGTATTGCGGCTTTCAAACACCCACAATTTATTGGTAATAAAGGCCATGATCACCGCCACAATCCAAGCCACTAACGTACTCGCCATATTCGAAATGTGGCATACATCATAACAAATCCAATAAGAGGCAACATTGGCAATCGTAGACATCACACCCCAAAATAAGTACGTGATGGGTTCTTTGTATTGATAAAACAATTGTTTAAAAATATCCATATTTATCCTCTTTTTTGTAATCTTTTGAATCTTATAAAAAAAGAATCCTCTTCAAAAGAGGATTCTTCATTAATCAGTTAAAAACTACTTATTCGCAGCTTCCATTTGGGCAGCAACTTCTGCCGCAAAATCTTCTTCTTTTTTCTCAATGCCTTCACCAACTTGGAAGCGGATGAATTCAACCACAGAAGCACCGTTTTCTTTGAGATAAGCGCTGACTTTTTTCTTGGATTCTAAGAAGTATTCTTGGTCGAGCAAGCATTCTTCTTGGAAGTGTTTGGACACTTTACCCTTGAGGATGCCTTCGATCATTTTTTCTGGTTTACCAGCTAATTTTGGATCTTCGGCCATGATCTTCTTTTGAACTTCTGTTTCATGCGCAATAACATCTGCAGGAATGTCGCTTTGACTTACATACAATGGACGCATCGAGGCCACTTGCATGGCGATATTTTTAGCCACCTCGGCAGTAGCACCATTGAGAACAACAAGAGCGGAGATAGCTCCTTTGTTATGCATATAAGCCCCAAAAGTTTGATCGTCTGTTTTATTGACGATGGCCAAACGACGAAGCATGATCTTTTCTCCGATCGTAGCCGTAGCGGATAGGATCAAATCGTTGATCGTGCCCGAAGGAAGCTCAATTTGTAAAGCTTCTTCCACAGTAGCCGGTTGATTTGCAGAAAGGGCAGCTTGAATCGTATCAAGAAGTTCTAAGAACTGATCGTTTTTGGAAACGAAGTCGGTTTCGG
>CAZTNF010000031.1:0-15711 GCA_964615295.1 uncultured Erysipelotrichaceae bacterium
TTGGGATTTCCTTAACGCTTGGATATAGTAGCATGCCGAAAAGGAATAGGCAAGCCCTTTTTGTGAATATTTTTAAATGATTCACATATCTGATTACTCGTTGATGTAAACGATTGATCTTTGTATTTTCTGTTATGAAAAACAGCTTTTATTTTTTACTCTTATCTTTTCCGTTTGTCAACAAAAAAAGTCAGTCTAAGCTTAAAAAATTAAGCCTTAGCTGACTTTAAAAGAAATGTTTAAGCTGAGCGCAATGTCGCATGACATTGCGAGGTAATGGCTTCAATAATAGCATTAAAGACTCGGTTAATCTCTTCTTCGTTGAGAGTCTGTTTATCAGATTGGAAAGTCATAGTGAGAGCAATGGATTTTTTATTTTCTTCCACGTGTTCCCCTTCATATACGTCAAAAACATCTACATTTCTTACTATCGCTTCTTTCCCAAGTTTGCCACTCCGTTTGATGACATCGATGATGCGAGAAGCGGGAAGCGATTGATCCACTACAAAGGCTAAATCACGTACGACAGCAGGATATTTAGAAATGGGAACAAATTTCACTTTAGATTTTTTCGTAGTCAAAACTTTATCCAAATCGATTTCACCCATTACTCCTTGCTTAATTCCGATTCGACTTCCATATGTGGGATGAATTTCACCAATCATTCCGATGAGATCTTTTCCAATGTAGACTTCAGCTGAACGTCCAGGATGAAAGTGGATTACATCTTTTTTATTAGGTTTGAAGAATAAGCGACTAGCATTGAGTCCTAAACGCTCTAACATTTCTTCGAGTAAGCCTTTAATCGTATAGAAGTCGGCCGGTACACTGTCTTTTAACCATTTGGTTTCTTCTAAAGTACCCGTTAACACCAGAGCTAAGTGCTCATTTACCCCGGACTCACTGCTCAATTCGGAAATCTCAAAAAGATTGACGTTTTTATTACCCCGAGCCAAGTTCCCGGCAGCACTTTCCAATAAAGAAGGCAAAATAGAAGTTCGAATGAAGCGTCGTTCTTCTGAAAGAGGAGTAGGCAATTCCAAGGCCTTTCCTGTAGATAAAACGGCATCATCTTTTTTAGCCGAAGACACTAAAGTATAGGTGATAGCATCTTGAAGGCCGTTTTCCGTAAGCAGTGTACGGATAAAACGACGTTGCCGTTGTTTAGGATTGAGTTTTCCTTCAGTCATTTCCATGATGGGAAGCGTAGAAGGTAAGCGATCATAGCCAATCATTCGAATGATTTCTTCGCTTAAATCCGCCATTCCTTCTAAATCTTGGCGTGTACTTGGAACATTTACTGTAATTTCTTCTTCTTGAGTGGTGGGATTTAAACCCAAACGCGCTAAGACATCCATGACTTCTTCTAAAGTAAAGTCAGTTCCTAAGCGATCGTTAAGAGCTGTTAAGCTACATGTAATCGTCCGCTCTTCAAAATGGTCATTTCCAAATTCTACTGTTTGTTGGATGTCTTTGGCATCCGCATATTCAATGAGAAGTTGAACAGCTCGATCTACTGCCTTTTGGGCGGCTAGAGGTTCAATGCCGCGTTGATAACGTACTGAAGCATCTGTATTGAGACCTAAGCGACGAGCTGTATTGCGAATGGAGACAGAATCAAAGCTGGCACACTCAATAATTAAACCTGTAGTGGTGTCTTCAATTTTGGAGTCATCTCCTCCCATAACCCCACCAATTCCAATTGGACGATCTTGAGTAGTGATGACAATGTCTTCTGGAAGAAGTTTATAGGTCACTCCATCCAAAGCGGTGTAATCCAATGTTAAGCCATCTTTAACCGTGATTTCTTGGGCCGGAATGGCTTTGAGGTCATAAAAGTGCATAGGTTGACCCGTCTCTAACATCACAATATTAGAAATATCGACTACATTGTTAATAGAGTGAATCCCTGAAGCGTGCAGGAGTTCTTTCATCCATCTTGGAGATTCATGAATCGTTACCGATCCGATCACTTTGCCTAAAAAGTGGGGGCATTTTTCGGTTTGGGAATAAATTTGTAAAGAGCTAGGCGCATCGTCTTTTCCATTTGCGATTCCAGTGCAGTTTGGCAAGGTATAGTTCAAATCCAAAATAGCAGCAATTTCAGCCGCCATATTCCACATGGCTTGGCAATCAGCCCGATTAGGCGTTAAAGAGATATCCAATACCACATCATCTAATCCCAAATACCCTAAGGGATCGTGATTGCCCACAGGGGCTTCGCTTGGTAGAACTTCAATCCCATCAATTTGATCTTGGCGCAAAGCGTGTTTATCCACACCCAATTCAAAGAGAGCACAAATCATCCCATCGCTTTTCTGACCTCGAATATTTCCTGATTTGATTTCTCCACCTGGAAGTTTAGCTCCTGGCAAAGCGACGATAACTTTTTGTCCTACAGCGACATTCGGTGCCCCACAGACAATTTGCCGAATTCCATCTCCTGTATCGACTGTGGTGACATGCAAATGGTCAGAATCGGGATGATCTTCACACGTTAAGACTTCTCCAATGACCAAGTTTGTGCCTTGAGCCATGGGTAGAATTTCTTCCACTTCAAATCCAGCATCCGTAATAGCTTTCGCCACCTCTTCCATAGAGCGATCGCCAAGATCCATATATTGTGACAACCATTTTTTTGAAATTTTCATATAAAATTCGACCATTCTATAAAGAAGGGCCAAATCCTCCTTTTCTTTTTCTCAAAAACATAAACCGAAATCATCAATGTTGGGTTTATGCATTTTTAGTCCATACGATCAAACAATTCTGTGAACCGTTTGTCGTTGGCATAGAAATGGCGAATGTCATCAATGCCATATTTCAACATGGCTACACGTTCAATTCCAACTCCAAACGCAAAACCATTCATTTTTTCGGGATCATACCCAGCCATCTCAAGAACTTTTGGATTGACTTCTCCAGCTCCTAAAATTTCAATCCACCCCGTTCCTTTACAAGTCGGGCACCCCTTTCCTCCACACATATGACAAGAGACATCCACTTCCACACTAGGTTCTGTGAAAGGGAAGAAAGAGGGACGGAAGCGAATTTCACGATCTTGACCAAACATTTTGCGAGCCAAGAACTCTAATGTTCCCTTTAAATCGGATAAAGGGACATGTTCACCAATGACCAATCCTTCCATTTGCATGAATTGATGGGAATGGGTGGCATCATCATCATCCCGACGATATACCTTACCAGGGCAGACCACTTTAATTGGATTGGGAGCTTGTTCTTCTAAGACCTTCATTTGAATGGCTGTGGTGTGAGTTCGTAATAGATGTTCGGGATCGAGATATAACGAATCCTGCATATCGCGAGCAGGATGATCTTTAGGAATATTAGCCCGCTCGAAGCAATACAAATCTTCCACCACTTCATCCCCTTCAATGACTTGATAGCCTAAACCAATGAAGAGATCCTCTAATTCTTGTTCAATTAGATGCAAAGGATTGAGATTTCCATGAGCTGGTTTGCGCCCTGGCAAAGTTAAGTCAATAGTTTCGCTAGCTAGTTTCGCTTCTAAAGCAGCTTGTTCTAAAACTGCTTTTTTCGCTTCAAACAATTCGGAAGCCTTCGCTTTTAGAGCATTGACCGCTTGCCCATAGGCTTTTTTCTCTTCCTTAGGAACTTGCTTCATCTGTTTCATTAAATCGGCAATTTTTCCTTTTTTTCCTAGATATTCCACGCGCAACGTGTTCAAGGCTTCCAATGTCGTTGCTTCTTGAAAGCCTTGCTCAATTTGAGCGCTCAATTGTTCAAAATTTGACATATTGCACCTCCTAAACATAAAAAAAAGACGAATGCGAAAACGGGGATTTCCCGCGGTACCATTTCGCTTCGTCATCAGTGGACACACTCTGCATAGATCGCAAATCAAAAAGACTCCTCAATTGAAAACATTTCCAACTGAAGATTTCAATTCAACCGATCTACTTCCAATATAACCGTTGGAAACGGAAAGAATTGTGCAGACTCCAGAATGAATTCACAAAAATCTCGCTATCTTGTTTCACCATACTCAAGACTCTCTGTTGCGCGATTTAACTTTGCCATGGTTCCTTCAACGTCTATCGATTCTTTTTAAAATTGTTACTTAATAAGATCCAAGTTTCTTACCTTAAAACAAAGTGTATTCCTATCCTATGCAAACAAAGCTTCAAATTCAAGAGGTCCTTTAAGAGGATCTTAAAAATTTGAATAATTTTAGGCCAAAAGAAAGATTATTTTCCTTAGCTTTCTTCTAAAATTTTTTGAATTTCTCTACTCATAAAAGAGGGCTTATAACGAATTTCAAGAGTAATTCGTTATAAGCCCTCTTTTTATAGAATGAAAATTTCAGAATTTAAAGAAGTTATAATAAAGGATGATATTTTATTAAAATGTTTTTACTAAACTTATTTAGTTTTTGGATCTTCTTCTAAAATAGGAACGGTATGAGCTGCTTCTTGAGCATGAAGCAACTGAGTACCTCTCCAAGCAAAAGCTAAAGAGGATACACTAGATAATGCCCATATATACCAAGGATGGGACTCAGTCAAAAAGCTTAATGGATCAATTTCCTCAAAGATTTCTTCAAAAATTTTATCCACAAAGAGATGGTATAAGCCCGAGTGATTAATGATATCACTTAAGGCTAAACCAATGACGATGACCAAAATCCAACCTACCAAATAAGGCCAACCACGCCGCATTTCGTAAACCCATTTAGGATGATCGGGATTTTCTTCAGCCTCTTTTTTGTGATGGTGCTTGGCCGGCTTTTTGCGAAAGGTTAGGTTCATAGTTTCTAGCACCCCGATTAAAATGCCGACTACCACCAAAACCGCTAATAAGCCCATATCCTGAGCGGTCCATTTCATCGTTATGAAAAACATGATCAGGGAATAGATAGGAACGAGAAAATGGTGGAAAAATGAAATTTTCACATATTCAAACGCGGACGTACACAGATGAATGACAAGAATGATCAAGATAAGATTGAAAACGATCGACCAAAACATAAATAAACCTTCTTCCTTAATTGTCTAAGCTCATCCTAACAAATTGACATAGAGATAAATTTGAAGATGCCTATCCAAATCTAGGGATTAACGCCTTAGAAATGAGGATAGTTTTTTTATTTTTTCTTTCCAATCTTTGGGCTGTATTTTTTCTGGAAGAAACAAATAATCTAGTTTTAAAAACTAGATTTATTGACTATTAAAATCATAATAAATAGTATATGAAATGATAGAACCTGAAATTGAAATAGACGACTTTACAGGGGTTTAAAGAAAGGAATCTCGCTATCCTGTAAAATCAAAAAAAGCCTTCTAAAATGAGGCTTTTGCGAGATAAATGTATATGCTGCATATCGTGACCGATTCTTCTGCCATGTTACAAGAAAATACGGCTACTCTTGAGAATTTCCATGTGGCTCCTCTTCACATCATGTATTCCAATCAATCGTATTTGGATGGCACCGAAATCAATAGTGATCAAATTCTAGATGTTTGTCGTAGTGGAGTCGTCCCTACAACTTCTCAACCCTCTATTGGCGAAAAAATGGATTTGTATGATTCTATTCTTTCTGATCCCAAGGCTACGATTTTAGACATCACTATTGCGGATGGGCTTAGTGGAACGTATCAAACAGCCTGTATGGCGAAAGAAAATTGCCTTGATCCTACTCGGGTTACGGTATATAACACTCAAACCCTCGCTGGGCCACACCGTCATTTAGTTCAATTAGCTGATACTTTACGAAAAGAAGGTAAGAGTGTAGATGAAATTTTAACGGCTTTACAAGCGCACTCTCAAAAAGATGTATCGATGGTGGCCGCAAGCGATTGCTTGTACTTAAGCCGGTCTGGACGAGTTTCAAGCTTTGTGGGAACTGCAGGAGCCATGATGCGTTTAGTGCCAGTAGTAGGTACGACTCAACAAGGAACTAAGCTTTCCTTATTAAAAGCCAATCGGACCATGAAAAAAGCTATTCAGTTTATGAGTGAAAACTTAGCCAAAAATGGCGTGGATTCCTCTTATTGCATTTATGTAGCCCATGCTGGGGTTCCCGAGATGGGAGCCTATGCTAAAGAGACGCTTCACAAACGCTTTCCCGAAGCAAAGATCAGTGTAGAACCCCTGTGTGCTCTTTTTACCATTCATGGCGGTCCAGGGGCTGTATCTATTCAAGCTATTCCCGCCTAATATTTGCTTCTTTCTTACCTAAAAAGCCTCACTGAGTTCAGTGAGGCTTTTGTTTAAAAAAAGAGAAAAAGGCTATAGACTAAAACCGTTGTCTACCCTGAATAAAAAAGGAGAAACCTTTAATAGAAAGGAGAATTTTGTCCTTCTGGTATGAAAATTGAATCCACTCAAAATCAAACCATCAAGTTCTTGGCTAAATTGTCTTCGAAAAAACAGCGAGACGAAACGGGCCAATTTTTAGTAGAAGGATGGCACCTTTTACAAGAAGCGCAAATAGCGGGTTGCCTTGACCAGGTCTATCAATTGGAAGGCTTACCTACTTTAGAAGACGTAAAGACACTCGAATGTACGCAAGCGGTCCTCAACAAGCTTTCCAGCCAAAAAAGCGATGCCAAATACATTGGCTTATGCCATAAGCCTAAGGTAGAAAAACCAATCTCTGCGTTTTCCAAAGTGTTGCTTTTAGATCGCCTACAAGATCCCGGAAATGTGGGTACCCTGATTCGCAGTGCCTATTCGTTTGGTATAGAGGCTATCGTGCTTTCAAGCGATTGTGCCGATCCCTATGGGCCGAAAACCATTCAATCTAGTCAAGGGGCTTTGTTTCATCTTCCAATATTTCAAGCTAATTTAGTAGAAGTAAATGAAATGCTAAAAGGGCATAATGTCCCGGTTTTTGGAGCGGCCTTGCACCAAAAAGCGATTAAGCTTCATGAATTAAACATTCCTAATCGCTTTGGCCTAGTGATTGGCAACGAAGGCCAAGGTATTTCTACAGAGGTCTTAAAGACGTGTAGCGAATATGTCTACATTCAAATGGCCTCGTTTGAATCGCTCAATGCGGCGATTGCGGGAAGCATTTTGATGAATACCCATTGAGGGGAACGTCCACGGCTAAAGAAATTTGGTCGTGTATCTGCTCGAATTGCTGGAAACCCCTAAAGCTTGTAGCACGCAAGGCGTGGCGAAAGCAGAAAGAAGCGACAAGATGGTGCATGGTTAAATCCTAAACACTAAATACAATGGGCAATCAGCAGCCAAGCTTTGAAAAAAGAAGGTTCAACGACTATTCCGAGAGGAAGTAGGGATGAAGCCATCCCGAAGTGGGCAGCCCTGACCGCGTTAAGGCGAAGGTGAAGAGATAGTCTATACTTATTTGAAAGAATAAGACGTTTGAAAAAACGGCACAAGGTTTGCGCCCTTGTGAAAAGCCGATTTGGCTTAGGTATGCTTTCCAATTTCCAAAAGAGTCTCTTTAAAGTAAAAAAGAAGAAAGCGATTTGAGCTTTCTTCTTTTCTTTTTCCTATTTGTGGCGACTTAAACGATCGTTGACATAAATATTGTTGTTGCGATCTGGACCAACGGAAACCATAGAGATGGGAACACCTATAAATTCTTCAATAAATTGAATGTATTTTTTAGCGTTTTCAGGAAGCTCTTCATAGTTTTCCACTGAGGTAATATCCTCTTTCCAACCTGGAAGAACGGTATAAATAGGTTTAGCTTTGGCCACATCTTCAGGATCAGAAGGAATATAAGTAATTTCTTCTCCATCGAGTTCATAGCCAGTGCATATCTTGATCTCTTCCAAATCATCTAGAACATCCAATTTAGTCAAAACGATATCAGTAAGTCCATTTAACATATGAGCATGTTTCAGAACTATTAAATCAAGCCAGCCACAGCGTCTCGGGCGACCTGTAGTGGCTCCAAATTCATGGCCTTTATTTTGTAACCATTGGCCACTTTCATCGAAGAGTTCCGTAACAAAGGGTCCTTCTCCCACCCGAGTAGAATACGCTTTGACTACACCGATGACTTGATCGAGTTTAGAAGGAGCTACGCCTGTTCCTACAGTTACTCCAGCAGAAGTAGGAGAAGAAGAGGTGACATAAGGATAGGTTCCATAGTTGATATCCAACATGGCGGCTTGAGCTCCTTCAAAAAGAACCTCTTTTCCTTCATCGATGGCTTCGTTTACCAAATGTGTGCTTTCGACAAGCATTGGAACGATTTGATCATGAATGGCTTCTAAATCTTTTTCCATTTTTTCATAATCGATCGGTTTGGCCTTATAAACCTTAGTAAACAGTTCATTTTTCCGTTCCACATTTTCTTTCAAGCGTTTTTTAAACTGTTCAAAATCTTTAAATTCATGATAGCGGATACCTTTGCGGGCATATTTATCTTGATAACATGGCCCAATACCGCGTTTAGTGGTGCCAATTTTGGTGGAGGCCACCGCTTCTTCCAATTCATCTTGATAACAATGATATGGAAGCAACATCTGGGCGCGATCGGAAATACGAATATGGTTGGTAGACAATCCACTGGCTTTTAACGTTTCCATTTCTTTTAACAATACGAAAGGATTGCATACCACTCCAGGCCCAATGATGCATTCGGCTTCTTCACGAAGGACACCACTTGGCAATAGGTGCAGGATATGTTTATTGCCATTGACAATGACAGTATGGCCAGCATTATCTCCTCCTTGAAAGCGAACCACCATGTCAGCTTGATCCGCTAGCACATCCACAATTTTTCCTTTTCCCTCGTCCCCCCATTGGGTTCCGACTACAACTTTGGCACTCATCTTTCTCTACTCGCAATCATCCCTTAAAATCTCACGCAAAAAAGCAAGCCTCTTTTTCAAGACCTGTTCCTCTGGATTTTAAACGATGCGAAGCGATTTCGCTTCTCTTGCTAGCCCCCTTTGTGCGAGCTTTCCTTTCCTATTCAGGCACTTGTCAAAGCAAGCTGCTAGCAAGGATTAGGATTCTTCCCTCTCAAAGTATAGGGGCCAAATGGATAAAGTCAAAGACAACCGATAGAGAAGAAAAGGAGAAGATCATGGAAGAGAAAGAAAAAGGCTTTTTTGATCTTCTTACTTTATCCTTTCCTCTTTCTTGGTTTTACTAGTTTTTTGCGTATTTTAGTTCCTTTTAGGACTTTTTCAAAATAGACCATTTTTCTCAAAATTCATTAAAAATTTTTTTCTTTTGAAAACGGAGATGAAAAAAAGAACTTTTTCTCTTTCCAAAAGGGATTAAAAAATTTTTATCGAATCAACTTAGCTCTTTTGAATTTAGAACAAAAAGTATTTTAAGTAATTAAATACTTTAAAATTCTTATTAAAATGTTCGCAAACAAAAGAAAAAAAAGTTTCAAAGAAGGAAAAAATTAAATTTTACTCCCATCGAATAGGGCCAAATTAAGAATAAAAAGTTCAAGAAATATAGACATTTCACCCTCTTTATCTAGTTAATCTCTCGCTTTTGATTAGAAATTTTACTTTTCCATTTCTCTCTTGTCTCACACCTAGAGAAAAGAATAAAAGAATTCAGATGGAAAATAACTTCAAAATTGTCTATAAATATAGAATGATTTTCTCCTATCATGGTCTTTTTAAAGGTATTTTTTTCGAAATAGTTTTATCCGTTTTAAACATTTATAACAAATTGTCTTCATTATGAAGACAATTTGTTATAAACTCTAAAATTGCTATTTTGAAGAAATATAGACCAATGTTCGCAAACTTTTCATCCTTTCCATAGGAAAAGTGATTTCATACAATAAATTCGTAAGACGAATTTATTGTATGAGTTGCCCATCTCAAAACGTCCAATTTCCACATTCAAGTGACGTACAGCTCAAAATCTTTTGAAAGTCATTTGTTTTGGGCCTTTGAAAGCACTCCATTTAAGTAGACTCTCTTACTCATCATTTTCAACTACATCGGTTGAATTCCCTCATGACGATCTGTCTAAATTCTCTTTATTAAAATATTCGCTTTATTCCACTACCCAGCGAATACAAAAAGGGGATTGCCAGCTTCTCCTTCTGGTAATCCCTTTTTTGTTTTTTAGGTCAATTGAGTAAATGAGAAGCAAAAAAACATTCTCTGTTCGTTTTATAGTTTTTTTTCGTCTTCCCTATTTCCTCTTGTTTTTTGCTTAATGGAATATAAAAAAGCGCAACAGGAAGGTTGCGCTTAATCTCATAATCAATTCTTTGAAGTTGAAATATCTGATTCTTGTTCCTCTTGTCCTTGTGCTTGGCGACGTAGGCGTTGTAAGAAATCAGCGGCTAAGTGTTCGGCCAGTTGTTGCTCTTCTTGATCTGAGAAGAGAAATTCATCGCTTTCCACTTCTTCTGTTTCTTTGACCGATAAGGTAGCTTTGTCTGATGATCTAGTAACCTCGTTTAAAACACTTGGCTTATCTTGTTCGGGTTTATTCGATTCTTGATTCGTAGGGTTATTTCCATCATTGGGCATATTTTTTAAACCATAAGGACCAAAAAAACGCGTATCATCCAATTTAATTTCCTCGTCTGCCTCTGGATTGGGAGTTTCTAAATTCATTTCTTGCCCCTTTTCCTTAGGATTGAGGCGGAAGGGTTGAGTAGGAAGAGAGGCTTCTTGAGCACTATCTTTTTTGCCAATCCATTTTTCCCACAGATCAAGAGCTTGTTTTTGACTACCAGCTTGCAAGCGTTGGGCAATTGCAAGCGCTTGCTCATGGAGAGAGGCATCTTCTGTCTCTGAAAGGTATAAGCCTTCCGTCATCGAGGGAGTGGACGTTTCGCTGGTTTTATTTTTTTGAAGACGATGGCCCATTTTATTTTTCTGACTTGCTTTTCCATTGGATTGAAGTCCATTGGAAAGCGTTGGAACATCTAATGAAGAATCGTCTTGGCTTTGAATGATTTCTGGCAAGACAATGCCTTGAAGAGTAAACGTCTTCAATCCTTCCTGTTCCAATTTTTTATCGGCTTCGTGCGCTTCTAAAGAAGTAGGAAGAGAACTGGAAGTTTCTTGTATTTCTTGAGAAACTTCTCGGTTTTCAAAGGACAAAGCTTCCTCTGTACTTTGTTCTAATTGTTCCAAAGTTTCTTGGCTGCCACTTTGAGTGGCCATCTTTTGGGCTTCTTCTACGAGCATTTGATGCCGTTCTTGAGGAGTTTGGAATTCCTTAGGAGAAGTTTGCTCTAAGTTTGCTTGCGCTTTGAGGGCTTGTTCTTTTTGTGCTTGAGCGACTCTCGCTGCTTCTTCTCGACGTTTTTCCCGCTGAACGAGAGCTTCGGCTTGCGGTTTAGAAGGAGTAGGGACTAGAGATGCTTCTTTTTTCTTTCGATTGAAAAGATTAAAACGACCTAGTTTAGTTTTGGACTCGGCCAAATCTTGCGATTCTTTCATGGCCTCTTCCCTTAAACGAGCAGCTGTATTGCGTTTTTTAAGCGCTTCGGCTTGGGGAGGGGTATTGGTTTGAGAAGTCGCTTTTTGTTGAGCTGCTTCTTGACGTTGCTTAATGGCCTGCGCTTTAGGAGCTTGCCTAGAAGTAGATGTTTTAGAGGCTGGAGTAAAAGATTCCGATTTTAGTTTTCCTCTTTTCAAAGAGGTCGGCTGTACATAACGTCGATAAGCCCAGGGCCCCGCTAATAAAATGAGCGCGCAGATAAGACCAATTCCACTCAAAATCAAACCAAGCTTTAAACCAGAAGGTTCATAGACCAACTCAATCGCATTTTCTCCTGGTTGAATATCGATCGCTAAAAAGGCCTCATTCCAGTTTTGAATCGCTACGGATTGTCCATTAACTGTAGCTGACCATCCCTTATCATAGGGCACAGTAAAGACCATGGTTTCCACTTCAGAGGCAGAATAAGATCCTTGAATATGGGTATTGTTGGTAATCACCTGATTTTTCAAGCCATGGTCTTGAAAGTATTGGGCGGCCGTCGCAGTGGTTTCTGGATTAAGCGAAGCTGCTTGCAAATAAACCGTTTGGTTCGTGCGATCGTCTTCAGCTTCAAACGTAATTTCAATGACATCGCTGTAGAAAACAGTTCCTAAATAGACGATGTTCCCCTCATATTTGTTTTCTTCAAGAGTTTCTCCGTTTTTCGTCAAGGTGAAATTGCGTGTCCCTCCGGCATTACCATACAAATAGACATAACGGGCTTCAAATGGATCCAAGCGGAAGGTATTTTGATCCCCTGCTTTAATATTGTGTAAAACAAATTGATCCGTTTCAGTAAATTCAAAATCGCTATCGCCTATCATAGTTGCAGAGAGCGGCAAAATTTCAAAAGATCCCGCATATAGATTGTTGAGGTTTTCAAATTTATTGACACTATTGAAAAGAGCCTCTTTATTTTGGACACAAATTCCTAGTGGAATTTCATAAGGAGAGGACCAAATGACGAGATCTTCGTATTGAGCACTTTGAACAAAAGGTTCAGGCAATGTTTGCGTATTATCAGCAATGATGTTACGTACTCCAAGGAAAAGAGAACTAATGGGCGTGTGGCCAAAGAAACGATAATAGTTTTCACCACTGGCAAAGCCAATCTTTCCTAAAAGACTCGCTGTGTCTGGATTAATCACCGAATTAAAAGCGGACATTCCATTGAGTCCGTAGAGCAAAGGAGCATTGACAATCTCACTGCAAATAATTTCTGAACGATAGCTCGGTACGAGGTTGGCAGCTTCGATGTACTTAGCCATATCTGTAAAGGAACCATCTAAAGATCCTGGAGCCAACATGACTAAGCCCGCAGTGCTTTCTACAATGATAATCCAGCTTAAGATTTTACGACGATGGGCTAAAGCGGCGAGTAAGTAGAGCAAGCAAATGGCGGCTAATAAAAAGCCAAGCCACATATGGTCAACATCAGTCCAAATGGGAATCAAAATGAAATATAACGCAGAAAGAAAGCCAAAAATTCCCATTTTCCAATACTGATTTTTTTGAAGATGCATAAATCCTTGTTGGAGCATAATGGTAGCCAACAAGGCGATTAAAAATCCATAGCGGTTAGGAACTTGGCGTTGCAGATAAAAGCCGTGGAAAATGTAATTTAAAGTGCTGACTTGAGTAGAGATTAAATACAATCCACACAAAAATGGCAAGCCAATGCGTTCGCGAAGGGGCAATTCCGTATTGCTGATGAAGAGTAAACTTCCAAATACCACTGCGGTCCCCATGTACAAATTTATTGTGCCGCGATTGTGGGTAATGCGCACAACTTCTGCATCGGGCAAGAGACGAGAAAAGAAATACTTCAAGTCGTTAAAAATCTCAAATTCTGGTGGGTTCATCCGTGAAGTGTTATCTAAAAGCATACCCTGGATCACAGGAACTAAAATGAAACTAGCGATCAACACCGCACAAAGCGAACACAATACAAACCAAATAAAACGACGAAATCCACGACGATTGAATTCCAATTCCATCACGACATAATAAAGAGCTAAGAAAATGGAAATGATGGCTCCCATATAGAAGTTGGTTAAAATTCCCCAAGTCAATGCCACTAAATACACAACCCGGCCGCGTCGAGCTCCAATGCGTTCGAGCCCATAGAGCATTAAAGGCACCATGGCAATGGAATCCATCCACATGAAGTTGACGGCATAGCCTAAAAAGTAAAAACCAAATCCATAACAAATTGCACAAGCGGCATTCAAAAAGGAGCGAGTGCGCCGATCTTTGCTTCCCAAATACCAAGCCATGATCATCACCACCAAAATATTTTTCAAAATAATAATGAGATTGGCTGCAGCGGGAATTTGGGATTTGTTAAACAATAAAACGAGAAAGGTAAAAGGACTAAATAAGTAATAGGCGATCGTTAAATAAAAATTGCTCCCTAAAGCTCCATGAAAGGAGTAGAGCACACTGCCATTTTCCTTAAAAATGGACCAAAATTCCGATAGAAATGGCATATATTGGGCATAGCCATCGTTCGTACATAAAGAATTCGGTCCAAAGGGAGCCAAAGGAACCACCAAAGCTACTACGATCCAAATGATGGAAACGAGTGCTCCAGCCATCGCTGCCGCTTTCCACTTAGGACTTTTGATTTTGGTAAAAGGGAAAGCCATCCAACCATCTACCACTCTCACCCAGTGCATCAGCGTGTTCAGCGCCTGCTTCATCTATTTTCACCTACTTTCTTGCGGGCCACAGCGCATCAATCGTTGAGCAATCTTACAACAAGAATCTTTTCTTGTTGGCCCTGTGGAACACATTAGTTTTATTGTAGCCTATCCTTTTTCGCTTGCTTAATTAGGAGCCAAGTATGTTTATGAATTTTCTGTCAGTATTCAAAGATCAGTAAAGTATGAAAGAAGGAAGAATAAAGAAATTAACTGATAAACAAAAAAAGACACCAAAATTTCTTGGTATCTTTGATTAGGCCTGAAAAGGAATCGATACATCTACTAATTCCCCTTCTTTAGTTCGAGTAGAGATAGGAATTAAGAACACTTGATGCAAAGCAAGATCCGGCCCAGAAATTAAAATCACTTCGGTAGGTTTAGGAAAATCAAAGGGGAAATCTTCTACAGGGATATTTTGGACTTTAAACAAAAGCAAATAGGAATACTCTAGAAGAGAAAAAATCGTTTCTAAATTTTTTTGACCTTCGGCATAGTAAATCTCTTCCAATGCGTCACATCCACTCAATATTTGTTGGGCCTCTTCCACCTTTTCAAAGGTCCAGTTGACTAAATCCAAAGAAATAAGGCTACGGCAATTAAAAAAGAGATGACTCATATTTTCTACTTGAGCCGTATTCCATTTGGATACATCTAAAGAGTTCAACTGCGAGCAGTTTTCAAACAATCCACTTAGATCTGTGATGTTATGTGTATCCCAAGTCTCCACTTGAATTTTTTTAAGACTCCAACAGTCTTTAAACATTCCACGCATCCAATCCACTTTAGACGTATCCCATTTAGAAAGGTCTAAGGTGGTGATAGAAGTACATCCTTCAAAAACACTACCCATGCTTAAAACTTGGGAAGTGTTCCACTTGGAAAGATCAAGGTTTTTCAGCTTCTCACACCCCTCAAAAAGGCCACTAATAATCTGAAAAGCATGGGTATCCCAATTGGAAATCGCAAGATGTTGTAAATTAGTACAGCGTTTAAACATACAACAAACACTCTCAACAGAGCCCATATCCCACATGGAAAGATCCAATTGAATGAGTTGAGGACAATCCATAAACATGAATTCGGCTTTGGTCATATGTTTGGTATACCAACCGGAAAGATCCACCTTTTCAAGGTGAGGAAGTCCAGCAAAGGCACTACTAAAGACTCCCTTAGCTACAAAGTGAGCTTGACCATTGATTTGACGAATGCGCTTGGCATATTTTCGCCAAGGCCAAGAATAAGGCTGTTGAGCAATATCTAATTCTCCAGGGCCAATGGTTAAGATTCCTCGCTCATCAAGGCTCCAGTAAGCGCTACCAAGCTTCCCTTGATCTAAAATTTGTTCTTCACACATTGTTTTCTCCTTTCCATTAGCTTTTTCACCTTTTTTCCATTAGACAAGGAAAAAAGTCTGAATTCAAGTTTAGGCATAGCTTTTTTTCCTAGCTCAGAGGAAGGACAAGTACAAAAAAACCTTGTCTCTCTTAATGAGATACAAGGCCTTCTTTTATGGATCTCTCAAAAACAAACGTCAATATAAAACACAGTTCTCTTTCAAATCTTA
>CAZTNF010000032.1:0-15599 GCA_964615295.1 uncultured Erysipelotrichaceae bacterium
TGAAAATGAGAAATAGGTAATCTATATAATTTTTCTTTTATATCTTTTTTATATGAGAGGAACTAAGAATGATGTTAGATGAAGTTCCTTTTAGTGCCTTAGGAATGAGGCATAATTGTGCCTTGTCCTTACACGATAAGGAGGCCTAAGACTAGAACCAATTTGAGTTAAAGCTAGATTTCTCGATTCAAAGCAATCGAAGACTCTAGCTTTTTTATTTCTTACGATTTTTTTATTGGCTTTTGACTTAAAACAGGGCAGGAGGAATTTTCATGCCATCTAGTGTTTCAAGTCAATTAGCCTTACTTAAAAGCTCCGTTCAAACATTATGGGAAAGCAAACCGTATCAAGAATACTTGAAAGTCATGGCTCGCTTTCCTACGTATTCTGTACGCAACACCATCTTGATTTATGCCCAAAAGCCAGAAGCCACCTTTGTAGCAGGATATCAAACGTGGCAACGACTCTTTAGTCGCCATGTCAAGAAAGGAGAACATGGTATTCGTATTCTTGCTCCCTATACCTATAAATCCGAAACCAAAGACGAGCAAGGCGAAGTGAAGACGATTCAAAAGATCGCTTTTCGCACCATCAATGTCTTTGATGTTTCACAAACAGAAGGAAAAAATTTACCCGAATTGCCCACCCCACAACTTTTAACTGGGGATTGTTCGCTTTTAGCCGACAAAAAAGGATGTTTAGAAAAATTGACCCACTTTCATATCGATTTTTCATCCCTACCCCAAGGTCACTATGGAATATGTCAATACGATACTCAAACGATTGTCATTAACCAAGATCTTGAAGAACGTCACGCCTTTAAAACCCTCATTCACGAATGCGCTCATGCTTTATTGCATAGCTTCTCTTTAGAAACACTCAGTTCTTATGAAGTCTTTTTATTGGATCGTCAAGACTTACGAGAAATTGAAGCGGAATCCGTGAGCTATGTAGTATGCCAAGCTCTAGGAATTGAATGCAGCCAATATAGCTTTTCCTACATTGCGCGTTGGAAACAAGAGGAACAATTTTTTGAACAGTCCTTAGAGCGCATTGCAATAACTGCCCAAAAAATGATTCAAAAACTTCTTGAATCTGAGCAAGAGCAATGGCTTTTTCCCACTACTAATCGTTCTCAAAGTATGCTTTCCATATAAAAAGGACTGATTATAAATCTAAATAAGACTAAGAAAAAAGCTAGTCAAAACATACATATGGAATTGCTATTACACCGGAAATACGCCATCGAAGAATATTTATGTGAGCAACGCTTAGCCTACGAGATCTCTTATCTTATTCAAATGAGAAAAAGGATAAAAGCATAAAGATCGTCTTGAAAAGACTTTGATTGCTTTTTGTGGATCCAAGCCAAGAGATGGAAATGTAGAAGGATCATTTATTGGTAAAGTTTATTTAAAGACTAGAGAACGTTTTCCCGATCAGAAAAAAAATTTGATGGTATATGTTTCTCGAATTCCAGACTTAAATTCCCCTGAAGCTATACATAAAAACAGTAAAAGCCCACAAGAGCGAACCCTAACCACTAAAAAGAGTCTTGAAGTTAAACCAAAGATAAAGTATCTTGCTAAAGCTTTTGGTGACAGGATAAAGAAATTATTGAATTTTTTTAGATTGACCGCACTACATACTCCAAGTAAAGAAGAAAAATGAAACAAAAAATTGGAAGAAAAGAAGTAAAAGAAGATGCACAATAAATCCAGAAATTGAAAGAGTAGCATCTCAAATCTGCCAAGCGCATGGACTGGATTTAAACAGCTATGTAAATATTTCTAGTCGTTTAAGGGAAGAAAACAAGATTCCCTTTGATTTAGAGCCTAAAGAAAGCTTCTATCAATTAAAGCCTGAAGTCTAAGAAGGTAATTTGTGGGCTAATGCTCATAGAGATGAGTTACCTACTTTTGATTCATTAGAAGAAATGTATGCTTGGATAGATTCTGAAGACGATGATGAATAATGCTAAGAATTAACAACTGAGTTTAAAAAAATTTAAAGAAAATGAGAAAAAGAGGGGCTGATCTAATCAGACTTTAAGGAAATAAGAACCTCTACCCATTTTAAATAACACCGCCTACAAGAAACCTTCATATTAAGCCTGATTGGCTTCTTATTTACGCAATAAATACTCTTATTCTTTACAATACAGGTACGCATTCAGACGTATTTTGAAGAATGATGACTTAGCTCTGTCCACAAAGGATAGGGCTTTTCTTTTATCGATTGGAAAACATATAAAAAGAGCGGAGATAAATCAAGTTTTAATAAATATTCCTCCGACTCCTTCTACCCACTGTAACTATCTCAGTTTTTATGAAATGGGATAGAGCCTAGAAAAGATAAAAAAGCCTATATCCAAACCATGTTTATGACGAAGTGATTGTTATGGGGATAAAATTGGGCGAAACAAAAGATTAGAACTCTAAGAGTAAAGTTTTTTTGTCTTTTCTTAAAGACTATTTTCTCTATTTACCGATTTTATATTAGAACGGACAAAGTAAGAATAAAAGAAATCCCTTTTTCTTCTTGATGGATGTCCTTCGGTCAGTAAAAAAACAAATCGTAGGGGAAATCGCTACACTGGTTTTATGACTACACAAACAACTCCCTCTCAAAAACAAGCTTTGATCCTCGGTGGTGGAGGATCAAGAGGCAGTTACACCATGGGTGTCGTGGCTGCTCTGCATGAAAATCAACACCACTACGATTTAGTGACTGGAATTTCTATTGGTGCGCTCGTGGGTGGGGCCTATGCGATGCATAAAGAAGTCGATTACTCCACCATTATTGATTCCTTTACTGACCAAAGCGTCGCTTCTGGTTTGTTTCAATTTCCTAATCGCAATAGCGTTTTAAAGGACAATCCTCAAACGTTCAACCAATTCATTCAAGAATTTCAACAAGGGGGGCCAAACATCAATCCGTTGCGAGAGAGCTACAGCAAGATCTTTGATTTCGAAGCCTTTAAAAACTCCTCGATTGATTACATCTGTTTGGCCGCTAATTTAACTCAAAATAAGCCAGCCTATTTTCATAAAGCGGATTTTCAAACAAAAGATGATGCCATCAATGCCATGTTGGCCTCAGCTGCTTATTTTCCTGCGTTTAGTTTTATGGAAATCAATGGGGATTATTATGCGGATGGAGGCTATCTCAACTCCCAGCTTGGACGAGCGGCTGTGGATTTAGGCTATACCAATTTGACAGTTGTTCCTTTAGTCGATCCAGGCGCTCCAGTTAATTATTGCAAAGAACAAACTACTCTGCTCATTCGTCCCATCTTAAAGCTGGATTACTATCTCAACTTCAATAAAGATCAACTCGTTCGTCAAATTGAGCAAGGTCACTTGGAAGCCTTGAAATACATGAATTTGGCAGTGGGATATGTGTATACCTTTTATAAAGAAGATGCCTTCTTATTTAAGGTATTGTCCAAAACGGCCGTTTCCATTTTGAAGAAAAACGACATCTCTTTAACCAATGAGATGTTAATCGATGGAATTACCGAATTGCTCGGGTATCGTCCTGGAGATCTCAATGTGCCCTATATGGCAAACTATCAAGTGGGCTTATTGTTGGAATGCTTAGCCTTAATTGCTGGAATTACGCCCTATAAGCAATATCACTTGTTGCCCTTTGTAAAAGACTTGCTTCATACCTTAGAAAATTTCTCGCTAACCATCACGCCCCAAGAAACAGGGGAAACGCTTAAGATGGATCGCTATGGAGCTCTCGATTTGTTGGCGTTCTTCCATCATGCCTTAGAGGAAAACGATGGAAAGCTTCCTGTGGAGTGTGAAATCGTCAAAAACAAGTTCACCTCTCTTTACTATCTTGGCTTAGCTTGGCATATCTTGGATAAATTTTCTTTAGTGATCAATCTGTTTTAAAAAAAGTCTATTTTGAACGCAAAATGAAAAGCCAGATGGCCCTGTATGGGGTTTATCTGGCTTTTCTTGTTTAGTAATAGTAAACGTTTCCGTAGTTATCCATGTAATACGTATCGTAGTAGGTATAGTAAATTTCATCCCCTGCATCTACATTTTCTTCTGGAGTTTCCTCAGAAGATTGAGTTTCTGCTGGATCAGGGGTCGTTGGCGATTGGGCTGATTTATTTTTTACCGATTGAGCTAGCTCCGCATTTTTGGCTTGCGTCAAAATATCGGTAACCAATTCTCCGGCTCCGGATTTAAAAAGTTTTACGACGCGCCATCCCTCTTGTGGATGGGCATCATCCACTAAATAGTTGTAGGCATCGATTTCCAAATCATAGTTTTTTCCATCGGCTGAATTGGTGAAATACGTTTCAATGGGCAAATAATTGTTCACGATATTATAGGCTTGCATCGCCGCAGCATTCAAAATATCGTAATCGGCAC
This sequence comes from uncultured Erysipelotrichaceae bacterium, assembly GCA_964615295.1. GTDB lineage: Bacteria > Bacillota_I > Bacilli_A > Erysipelotrichales > Erysipelotrichaceae > Allobaculum. The sequence continues at coordinate 4,395 of CAZTNF010000032.1, forward strand.
TATCCACCATATTTAAATGAATGCGCAAGGTGGCACTCTTTAAATCCGCTGTCGCCCCTTCCACACCGCCAATGCCCATCAAATCGTTTTGAATGGCTGCAATTTGCGATTCTTGAATACGGGGATTCAAATCACTGATGCTAAAGCGCTTCCCCTCTACGGGCTGATCGCTTTCCTGAGCACTCGTTAACAACACATAGCCCACGACCATGATTGGAACAAAAACAATTAACAAGGTCAACCACACCAGTTTATGACCTTGTTTGACTTTTTGTTTTTTGGGTTTACTCACACGTCGTTTTGTCGCTTGTGGCAATGGATCCAAATTTGAATTGGGCGCCGCTTGTGTGTTGGATACGGGTTGTCCTTGACCAGCAGAATTTGAAGCGCCGGCATTTGGCGCGGGATTTTTTTGAACATCAGGCATAGCTGTCAATCCTCTCCATTCCGTCATTACTATAACACATCCTGTCCTTTAGGTCTTCGAGCCATTTCAATCTTCTTTTTTACCTATTGAAAAAAGAAGACACAAAAAAAACTCTTTCTAGGACACGGTTAAAAAGTTTACCACATTCATAAAAAAAAGATTTCATTTCTTGTGAAAATGAAATCTAAAAATGAATCGAATAGCGAAAATCAGCGTTTCGCTAAAGCCTCCATTAAAAGCCCATTGGCTTTTTTTGGATTAGCTGTGCCTTTAGAAGCTTTCATCACTTGGCCCATTAAAAAGCCAGTCGCTCGTTTTTTACCATTTTTGAAGTCTTCAATGGATTGAGGATTGGCATCCAAAACTCCTTCAATAATAGCGATCAAGGCGCTATCGTCAGATAACTGTTTCATGCCTTTTTCTTCAATGATGGCATCGACATTCTTGCCAGACTCCATGAGAATTTCAAAGACTTCCTTACCTTGCTTACCTGAAATGACATCTTCTTCAATGCGATTGACCAAATCGGCTAACGCTTCAGGTTGCAATGTGGTGGTCGCAAAGGTTTGGTTGTGTTTATTTAACCAAGCGGATACATCACCGATCACCCAGTTGGCTGCTTTTTTGGGCTCTTTAGCTGTTTTCATCACCACTTCATAAAAGTCAGCCATGTCCCGATCGTTGACCAAGACAGAGGCATCGTAGTCATTGAGTTGATAACTCTTTTGAAAACGAGCTTTACGCGCTTCGGGCAATTCTTCTAAGTTGGATAAAATGGTATCAATCCAAGCTTGATCTAAAGCGATCGGGAAGATATTGGGTTCGGGAAAATATTTATAGTCCACATTGCCTTCTTTTTTGCGCATCAAAACGGTGGTTTTGGTGGGTTCATCATAGCGGCGAGTCGCTTGTTCGATGGATTGATGTTGATCCAATAAAGCCGTTTGGCGCTCAATTTCCGCTTGAACGGCCTTTTGCACATTGGCAATGGAGTTGAGGTTTTTAATTTCGACTTTTGTGCCTAGTTTACCCGGCTCATCTGAAAGCGAAATGTTGACATCACAGCGCATGGAGCCTTCTTCCATTTTGACATCCGAAACGTTCAAATAAAAAAGCGTACGGCGGAGCGCTTCTACATAGGCAGCCGCCTCGGCAGCGCTATGCATGTCAGGCTTTGAGACGATTTCCACCAAAGGAGTGCCAGCGCGGTTGAAGTCCAAATACGTTCCCGTTTCCTTATGAAACTGCTTGGCGGTATCCTCTTCCATATGAATGCGCTCAATGCGCACTTGTTTTTTGCCTTCCTCGGTTTCAATCTCCACATAGCCATTTTTTCCAATGGGATGGAATTGTTGGGTAATTTGAAAGCCTTTGGGTAAGTCCGAATAGTAGTAGTTTTTTCGATCAAAGCGAATTAAGGGATCGATTTCGCAATGCAAGCCTCCACAAGCCTTGATGGCTAAGCGCACCGCTTCTTTATTAACACAGGGAAGGGTACCAGGATGGCCAAGATCGATGACGGAGGTGTTGGTGTTCGCCAAAGCGCCAAAGCTTGTAGGCGCTCCTGAAAACATCTTTGTGGCCGTTTTCAGCTCGCAATGGATTTCAATGCCAATGGTTACTTCGTAAGGCATGCGGGTTTCTCCTTCCAATCGATGATCTCTTCAATGCCAGCGGCGACATCGAATAGGTTTTGTTCTTCAAAGGCGGGAGCTGTTAAGTTGATGCCAAAAGGCAGATCATCGCTCAAGCCTAGAGGCATAGTCAGCGAAGGATAGCCAGAGAAGTTAGCAAGCTGCATATGCTCTTCTTCAAAGCAATCTTCTCCAAAGCGAACATCGCTGCTCTCTTCAATCAAAGGCGCTAAATCCACCGCTGCGGGCGTAAGAATCACTTCGACCTCTTCAAACAATTTTTTATAGGCTTCGACGATTAAACGACGAATTTTTTGGGCTTTTCGAAACAGGCGATCCTGATTTTCTTCAAAGAGTGTGTAGGAGCCAATCACAAAGCGGGCGCGAACGTAACTCGAAAAGCCAGCCGTACGAGAATTGGTCATAACCTCTTCCACGGTCTGGCCAGGGACACGAACACCAAAGCGTAAGCCATCCAAGTTGGAGTGGTTGGCTGTAGCTTCTGCATTGGCGATGGTTTTGTAGACGGGGGCGATGAGTTCCATGAGCTTCTCGTCCATATACACATCTTTTACAATGGCTCCTTTGGCTTTGAGATCTTCGATCAATTGGTTAAAAGCTTTAGCCAAGTCGGCGTTTCGAATGCGATCGGATACAGTACGCAGCACACCAATGGTTTTGCCTTTAACACTTGGATTTAAAAGGGTGGCGTATTCTGGAACCTCTAAAAAGGAAGAGGTCATATCGTGATCATCCCGACCGGCTAACACTTCCAGAGCTAGCGCTGCATCGGCGATGTTTTGGGTAAAAAAACCAACGGTATCGAGCGAAGAAGCGTAAGGGATGATGCCATAACGGCTAATGCGGCCATAGGTAGGCTTCACGCCGACCACTCCACAATAGGCTGCCGGTTTACGAATGGAGTCACCTGTGTCCGTTCCAATAGCGAGGGGCACCGCTTCAATGGCCATAACAGCTGCTGAGCCTCCAGAGGAGCCGCCGGTGATGTGATCCGTATTCCAGGGATTATGGGCAGGACCGATGGCGGCATTGCGGTTGGTTCCACCCATACCGAGTTCATCCATGCTCGTTTTGGCTACGATCGTCGCTCCTGCATCTTTGAGCTTTTGAACAATCGTCGCATCATAAACAGGAATGTAATTGTCTAAAATTTTTGAACTGGCGGTCGTGCGAATACCGAGGGTGGAGACGTTGTCTTTTAAAGCCACAGGTATTCCGGCCAATTTCCCCGCTTTTTGATTTTCTTCAGGATTTTCGACTACAGTGACGGCCGCATTGAGAGTTGGATTCATTTGGGCAATGAATGCGGCTGCTTCACTTGGAGAATAGTTGCTTTTCATGATTATTTCACCACCTTTGGAACATGAATGTGGCCCATTCGAACATCAGGGGCATTTTGAAGCGCCTCTTTTTGGGACAATTTATCGGCTTCTATGTCTTCCCGTAAGAAAACGGTGGGAGTCTCAAAGGGATATACCATAGGTTCGACTCCTTCTGTATCAATGGTGTCAAACAATTCCACTTGTTGTTCGACTGCCACAAAATCCTTTTTGAGCTCTTCAATTTCTTGAGCGCTTAAATCAAAACGTAAGTCATTGGCAAGCTTACGAAAGTATTCCGTTGAAAACTTTTCCATTTTGATCCTTTCTAGTTTGTCTTCTCTTCAAGACCTTTAATAGATAGTGAGAACTTGAACCTCAGTGGTTCCTGGATCGCGATCCATTAAGGCACACACATCGCCATTGTTTTCGATAATGACTTTATACAAACAACTTTGCGATTCAAATAGAGCCAAATTTTCCCGCACCGATTGAATGACTGCCCAAATTTCACCGACGGTTTTTCCATAAGCTGAAACGGTAATGGTCAATTTTTGAACCATTCCATTACGCAAGCGAGCTTGGCCAGTTGTAAAAGTAGTATCGGATAAGATGCGAGCAATTTCTTGGCGAAAATCGTTAAACTCTTGGGCCATTTCAGGTTCAAGCGCACTAAAAGCACTCGAGGGAACCAGCAAATACTCTTCATTGATTTCACTTGATTCGCTTTGCATTCTATTGAAGTACTCCATATAGACAAATCCACCTTTAGAAACGCTTGAAGCATTGCTGTTGAGTTCATAGGCGGCCACAAGAATGGGTAAGTCACGCGGTATTTCATTAAACCGCTCTCTTAAGTAGGAAACAACCTTTGTGGCGCTCGCTTTGACAAATTCCACCATTTTTTCAGGGGTTATGGAATAGGTTTTGCCATCTTCCTCGACCTCATCGGGCACAGCTAGACCGATCGCAATGCCTTTTAAATCACTGCCACTGTAAAAGTCGAGTTCATATAAGTCCAAAACCAAAATTGGACCTTTAACAATTCCAGTCCCCGTATCAAAATCCTCATCACTGCTCGGATTTAATCCATTGGGGTTATTATCGCGAAGGGTTCCAAGCAGGCCTCTTGAGCCATCGGTGGAATCCAATTCATCGTAGTCTAAAAAGACATGAGTTCGAAAAGCGACTTCACTAGGCGGAAAGTAGGTTTTGGAAAGCTCCATCAACCCTTGTTCGAGTTGAATGCGAATGTCCATGTCGCTAATAAGGCCGATGTGTTTTCCTCGAGTATCGCTTGTGGAATAGGGCAACACAGCCGCATACTCTCCTGATTTTAAAGGAATTGTCGTTTGGGTTTTAGAGGAATCTTGGCAAGCACAAAGTCCAAAACATAGAGCACTCACCAAAAGAAAAAAGGTGAAGTGTTTCACAAAGAAGACTCCTCTAAACGCTCAAAGACACCATGAGAAGGCGTTTGACCTTCTTGGGTTTCGCTTTGAACGCCGTCTTCTTGGTTTTTAGTCATGGCTAAAAATTGAGCTTCATCCAAAACGGGAATACCAAGAGCTTGCGCTTTGGTGAGCTTGCTTCCCGCTTTTTCTCCTGCTACTACCCAATCGGTATTTTTGGATACCGAATCAGGAGTTTTAGCGCCAAGAGAAGCTAAGAGAGCCTTCGCTTCATTGCGACTCATAGAAGCGAGAGTCCCCGTGACCACTACAGTTTTGTGGGCAAAAGGAGAAACGAAGGATGATTCTTGCTTTTTTTCTTGAGTCATATTGAGGCCTTGTTGCTTTAAGGATTCGATGAGCGCAATGTTTTCAGGCTGTGAAAAAAAGGAATGCACGCTTTGGGCCATGATCTCTCCAACCATCTCTACACGGGCTAAGGAGGCGATATCCGCTTTCATTAAGGCTTCCAAGCTTAAAAATGCATTGGCTAAAAGCTCTGCGGTTTTTTGGCCGATGTGGCGAATGCCAAGGCCAAAGAGCAATCGTGCAAGAGAACGCGATTTACTCGTTTCAATTGCAGCTAAAAGCTTGCTTGTTCCCTTTTCTGACCAGCCTTTATGGCTTAAAAGCTCCTCTTTACGGGTATGAAGGGTATAAATATCTTCAATCGAGCCCAAAAAGCCGTTTTTATGCAACCAAGCCACCCGCTTATCGCCCATTCCTTCAATATTCATGGTATTTCGACTACAAAAATGCACCAAACTCTCTAATATTCGAGCTGGACAATCGGGGTTTGGACAATAGTGATCCACTTCCTCAGGCAGTTTGACGAGTTTTGAACCACACACAGGACAATCCTCAGGCCAAATGAAATCTCGTTGTGTTCCATTGCGCTTTTCCACAACGGCCCGCACGACTTCCGGAATGACATCCCCTGCCTTACGCACGATGACCTGATCGTTGATTTTTAAATCGTAATTCAAGATGCGATCAGCATTGTGTAAAGTAGCAGCACTCACCAAAGATCCCGCTACTCGTACAGGTAAGAGCACGGCATTGGGGGTAATGCGTCCCGTTCGTCCTACGCTTAAAACGATATCGAGAAGAGTAGTTTCAACTTCTTGAGCGGGAAATTTATAGGCAATGGAATGACGTGGCGCTTTTGCCGTAGAGCCAAGTTCATTTTGTTCGTTTAAATCATTGAGCTTAATGACCACGCCATCGATTTCAAAGGGTAAGTCACCACGTTTTTGTGTGGTTTCTTGAATGAAGGCCCAGATTTCTTCAAAGGTGTGGCATATCCGATAAGCCTTACAAATCGGAAAACCCAGCTTTTGCATCGCCTCTAAAGAGCCACTTTGGGTGGTAATCCCAAAGTCTTTAGCGTTTTGAAATGTATATAAGAAGATATCGAGTTTTCGCTTGCGCGCTACACTCGTATCCAAATTTCGAATGGATCCAGCTGCTGCATTGCGAGGGTTCGCAAAAAGAGGGAGGTGCATCGTCTCTTGTAAAGCGTTGAGAGCTTCAAAACTTGCCTTTGGCATGTAGACTTCCCCGCGCACTTCCACATTTTCTTTCGTATCGATATGCATAGGAACACTTGCGATGGTGCGAATGTTTGCGGTGACATCTTCGCCTGTTACTCCATCTCCTCTTGTTACGGCGCGCACAAAGCGCCCTTTTTCGTATTGCAACGCCATAGCGAGGCCATCAAATTTGTATTCGCACACAAAACTTGCATCCTTAAAGCGTTCTTGAATGCGTAGGATGAAGTCTTTGAGTTCCTCTTCATTAAACACATTTCCAAGAGAGAGCATAGGCCGTTCATGAACGACTTTTTCAAAACCTTCTAAAACGCGACCGATGATGCGTTGGGTAGGCGAATTGGGATCATACAATTCGGGGTTTTGGCTTTCTAGCCACTGTAGCTGTTCCAACAAATTGTCATATTCAAAATCGGAAACACTGGGTTGATCCAATACATAGTATTCATTCGCATACTGTTCGAGCTGTTGGCGAAGTTTTTGAATCAACCAAGCTTGCCAAAGCTTTCCAATGGGTTGGGTGAGATCCATATTTCCCTGATTTAAAGCCTCAATAAAAGCTTTTAAATCTTGATTGCTCATCAAAGACTCTAAAGTCGAAAAATCATGGAATTGATTGGAAGCGAGAAAATCCACCCCACTTTGGGTGGGATTTCCAAACAGTTTGGTTTCTAATGCTTCTTCATGGGCTTGAAGAGTTTGTAGAGTGGCTTCATCAAGTGAGGTATCTTGCGCTTTTGAAGCTCGTTTAGGATTTTCCGTTTCTGGCATAGGAATCCTCCTTAAATGGCCTAAAGACCAAGTTTATCTCAACATAGTAACAAAGAATTTGTTGAATCCTCTACCTTCATTTAAAAAATTACTTCTAGGATAGGAAATGTTGAAGGAAGGAATTCAATCTTTTCAAAATGTAGAAAAGAAAAAGTCTCTATTCGTAAAAATAGAGACCTATATCGATTGCGTAACGGGCTTAAAAATTTTTTCGAAACGATTTGTTTTACTTCGGGTTTCAAATTCGTTTTTCGTTTTATCCCTTTTTTTCTGGGGGCGTTGCTTCGGGAGCAATGGTGAGTTCTAAAGAGGACTGGGAATTCCAATCGAGATCTTTGAGGTTAAAGACAGGCATGAGCTTTCGTTGTAAGCCATAAATGGATTGATTGCCATTGACTAAAAAGGCAAATGAGCAAGTGATAAAAAAGAAAGGGAAATAGGCATATCCAAAAATTTCCATACCCATCACCAAAGGAGAAATCCAGGTATTCGTACCCGCTCCAAACGTAGCCGCATACCCTAGAGCAGCTCCAAACGGAGCTGGAAACCCAAAAAGAGGCCCTAACCATGCTCCTAGTGTGGCTCCTATGGCCAAAAGAGGAGTGACATCGCCTCCTATAAAGCCAATAGATAAAGAAAATACCGAGAAAAAAAGCTTCAAAGCAAAATCCCAATAATAAATTTCCTGCCCATGACCAGCCACTTCAATGAGATTCATTCCCGATCCACAATAACGACCATCCATACATACCCATAACAAAAGAGCAAGAGGAATGGCCCCATAGAAAATTCGTTTATAGGGATTTTCAAACTTTTTTTCAAAGAAAGCATGTCCCTTATGAAGTCCTATGGCAAAGAGAGCTCCAAGCAGTCCAAAAATAATGCCCATAATTAGAAGCTTCCAACCATGAGTCGCTAAATCAAAATCAAAGGTATATTTCAATAAAATGGCTTCTTTATCCAAGCCAAGATGACGGACGACCCAAGAAGAAGCAAGGGCAGCCGAAATAGAAGAAGCCAAAGCACGGTATTCCAGCAATCCCGAGACTAAAATTTCCATCGCAAAAACAATCGCGGTAAAAGGCGTTCCAAACACTCCCGCAAAACCAGCAGCCATGCCGGTCACGATAATGGTAGTTTTTTTATTGCGAAGATAGGGAACGTAGTCCCCCAAAATATTGGAAATCGCTGCTCCTATTTGAAGGCCCACTCCTTCCTTACCCACACTCGCTCCAAAGAGTTGGCTAATCCAAGTGGACACGATCATCAATGGCATCAAAGCTCGAGGCATCTGTTCCGCTGTTCCTTGATTGATTTTAAAAATGATGGCCATTCCTTCTTTAGAGCTTTTGCTAAAGGTGTTGAAAAGCCAGACAATCACTAACCCTGCAAGGGGTAAACCGATCAACCATAAACAATTTCCATGTGTCTGGCGTACGTTGACTACAAAGTTTAAACCATGCACAAAAATGGCTTCAAATAAGCCAACCACGGCTCCTACCAATAAACCGACTGCAAACAACAAAAATAAATCGGTAACGAATTGAACGATAGGGGATTTCGTTTTCATCAGCACACTCCTTCTAAAAAGTTTGCTTTAATGCGCTTTGTTCCATACGATTCGCCAAAGTCTACCGAGATGATGTCTCCAGAAATATGGGTAATAATCCCTTGTCCAAATTTTGGATGCTGGACTCTGTCCCCTTTATGAAAGGCCTTGGCGTTTTTAGGCGCTTGGCTTTTTTTCTTGGAGCCTTTGGATTTGGCTTCAAGCGACTTTTTCATCATAGCTTGAAAGAGAAGTTCTTCTTTTGAGGACCTAGTTTGTTTTTTTGGTTTGGTCTTGGGAATAACAATGGGATTTTCACTACTGGTTTGAATTTCCTTTAAAAAGCGGGAAGGTTGATGATGAAGGCCGCTTTGGTAAGAGTAGTCCATATTATAGGAAAGAAACAGCTTTTCTTTGGCTCGCGTCATCGCGACATACATCAAACGGCGCTCTTCTTCTAAAGCCGCTAGACCTCCTTCATCCAAAGAGCGAGCGGAAGGAAAGACATCCTCATTGACGTTGCTGATGAATACGATGGGGTATTCGCTTCCCTTGGCTGCATGAACTGTCATCAATGTCACTACATCTCCTTGTGAATCGTGAGAAGCTTCACTCAAAAGAGCAACATCTTGTAAATACGTTTCAAGAGTCATATCGGAATCATCATAAAACACAGCTTCTAAGTCTTTTTCCATCTCGCGTAAGTTATCCAAACGCAGCTCTCCCTCTTGGCCATCTTGGTGAAGCATCTCTTCATAGCCTGTTTTCTTGAGTAAATCCTCAAGAATTTTGGGGACTTCATGAGCTTCTAAACGCTCTTGCAATTTTCCCTGCAACATCTCAATTAAATCCGCAAAGGCTTTGACTTTTTTGGCTGCGCTAGGCTTTAAAGTTTGCGGATCTTTCATCACTTCCAGCATGTTTATTTGACGCGCTTCGCTTTCTGCTTGAAGCTCATCGAGTGTTTTTTGTCCAATCCCACGTCTTGGAACATTGATTACACGTTCAATGGCTAAATTGATCGCCATATTTTTGGGATCATCGGGATCTGGCTTAGCTAAAAGCTTTAAATACGAAAGCATATCCTTGATCTCTGCTCGTTCAAAAAAGCGAATTCCGCCAATGAGAGTATAGGGAACCCCATACAGCTGTAAGGACTTTTCTAAAGCGCGCGATAAATAGTTGGCCCGATATAAAACAGCCATATCTTTCCAAGCATAGCCTTGGCGCTGAAAAGCACGCAATTTTTGAACAATTTTCATGGCTTCTTGATCTTGACTCGTGCCAAAAAACGTTTCGACAGGCGTTTCCCCTTCCTTTTTGGTAAACAAATCTTTGGGAATACGATTTCGGTTCCAAGCGATCAAAGTATTGCTCGCCGAAAGGATAGGTGTTGTGGAGCGATAGTTTTGATCCAAAATGATTGTTTTTACAGGAGCAAAGTCTTGATCGAAATTCAAGATCAAATCCACAGAAGCTCCACGCCAGGTATAAATGGTCTGATCGGGATCCCCTACTACAGCTAGACGTGTTTCGGGCTTAGCAAGAAATTGAAGTAGGGAATATTGAATGGGATCAACATCTTGAAACTCATCCACATGAATGAAGTCAAGGCGATTTTGCCATTTTTCTCGCACAGCTTGACTGGTTCTAAGCAATTCCTCGGCCTTTTGAAGTAGATCATCAAAGTCAAGCGCCATCATTTCATCTTTGATCTTCATGTAGCGCTGGTAAATGGTGGAATATACGGCTAAATAACGCCCTTGATAGCTCGTATCATCTTGGTACATTTCCACAAGCTTTTGAGGATCCATATTGCCCTTTTTCCAATTGGCGATGCGACTCATCGCTTCGGGATAATCTTTCAAACGAATATCGAGATCTTTAGCAATTCGCTTTAAAATAGTGCGCTGATCATCGGTATCCAAAATAGTAAATGTTTTAGGATATCCTAAAGGTTGAGCATCTTCGCGCAAAATCCGGGCACAAAGAGCATGAATGGTCGAAATCCGTACGTCTTTAGCCATTTCTCCTACCTGAGCCAACAAGCGCTCTTTCATTTCTTTGGTCGCTTTGTTGGTAAAGGTAATCGCCAAAATTCGACTTGGATAGACGTGCAATTCCTTTAATAAGTATTCAATGCGGGCCATTAATACTTGCGTTTTTCCACTCCCAGCTCCAGCAATAATGCGCACGGTTTGGTCGACGCAAAGGGCGGCCTCTTTTTGTTTTTCGTTGAGGCCCTCTAACAATATATCCATAGGCAACTCTCCTTTTTTAGTGGTAAAACTGTATTCTAACAAAGTGAATTACGGTTTATTTTTAGACGATCTCTCAAAAGAATCATAAAAAAATCTAGGAAAGAAAAGCTAAATTCAAAAAAACTTGATAAAGGAAAGAAAGAGAAAGCCTTTTTAAAAAGCGCCAAAAAAATCCAATTCAAAAAGAGATCTAAAAAGAGAGAATTTCGAAGTTCTCTTTAA
>CAZTNF010000033.1:0-15456 GCA_964615295.1 uncultured Erysipelotrichaceae bacterium
AGACTACTGTTCCAGATGGAACCTATCAAAATAAGCTCAATGATCAAGAAGTTATCGTTCAAAATGGGCGAGTTAATAAAGCAGATTTGCCAGCTATTTTTGAATGTGCTTTGCCAAATGCTATTGCCTTTTAGATTTTTTTCTTTCAGTTCTCTAGCCTGTCTTATAGGAAACAAAAAGGGTTTGTAACGAACTTCCAAAATAACTCGGATTCGTACAAACCCTCTTTTTATAGGGTAAAAAAAGGGGAAAGGACAAAACCTTTCCCTTTTTTTATTTCCTTTCCAATAGCTCGAAATAAATCGTTTAGCTCGAAATAAATCGTTAGTCTTTTTTGGGCAGAGAAGGATAAGGAAAATTCCCCGCGCATGCGGGGAAAAGGCTAACGATCCCCTTTATTTATAGCATGCCGAGCCATCCAAATTCCAATTTTTATTTAAATTTTTTACCTTGTTTCTCTCCACTTTACCCATCCCATTCAAGGATTTGAATCCTAAAAAAAGAGCTTATAACGATTCGTTACAAGCCCAGCTTTTTAGAAATCTAACCTTATTAGAAAATGAGGAAGAGCATCCATGTTTTCATCTAGCTCTCTTAAATAGTGGATTAGTTTTTATTCTGCTCAGCCGCCATTTTTTGACGATATAAAGCACGACGCTCTTGGGCGGTAAGTCCCTTTTTGCGCAGACGAATAGCATCGGGAGTGACTTCCACGAGTTCGTCATCGTTGATCCATTCCAAGGCTTCTTCTAAGGAGAAAACTCGAGGGGGAGTGAGTAACATGGCCTCATCTCGACCAGAGGAGCGAATGGCAGTGAGCTTCTTATTTTTCAAAGGATTGACATCCATATCGATGTTTCGCGAAGATTCACCAATAATCATACCTTCATATACTTCAGTTTGCGGTCCAATAAAGAGCGAACCCCGCTCTTGCAAATTCCAAAGTGCATAAGTCATAGCCGTTCCAGTGTCAGTCGAGATCATGGCTCCAAGCATGCGTTGAGGAATTTCGCCAGTATAAGGAATGTAGCCTGATACACGACGTAAGAGTGTACCTTCGCCATGGGTGTCGTTGATGAATTCTGAACGGAATCCCAACAGACCTCGTGTAGGAGCAGTATAGGTGAGCTTAACATAGCCATTTTCTTCTTCCATGTTGACCATGGTACCTTTACGCAAAGTGAGCTTGTTGATGATAGTTCCAGAATACTCTTCAGGAGCGATACATACGACTTCTTCAACAGGTTCCACCTTTTGACCATTTTCATCGCGATGCAAGATAACCTCTGGTTTAGACACAGCGAGTTCATATCCTTCTCGACGCATATTTTCCACTAGAATCGAGATGTGCAATTCTCCACGACCCGAAACTTTGAAGCAATCCGCACTTTCGGTGGGTTCGACTTCTAAGCCGACGTTGACTTCAAGTTCTTTTTCTAAACGCTCCTTAATGTTACGACTAGTGACGTACTTTCCAGAGCGACCAGCAAAAGGGGATTTGTTGACATGGAAGTTCATGGAAAGAGTCGGTTGTTCAATAGGAATGGAAGGCAAGGCTTCGATGTGTTCAGGATGACAAAGCGTATCGCCAATAGATACATCAGGCATCCCCGCTACCACGACAATATCCCCTGAATGAGCTTCTTGCACTGGGGTTCTCGATAATCCTTTGTAGACAAAGAGAGAAGAGATGGTTTCCTTTTTTTCGACACCATCTTGATTCGTACGCACGATGGTATCCCCTTTTCGCAGTACACCACGTTTGATGCGGCCAATACCTAAGCGGCCAATGTAATCATCATAAGCTAAGGCCGAAATCTGCATTTGAACGGGTTCCTCATCCAAATCGGGATAGGGTTGCGTATGATTTAAGATCGCTTGGAAAAGCGGTTCTATGGAATTGGATTCTTCATCGAGTTCGCTTTGAACAACTCCTTCGCGGGCGACTCCATACAAAATGGGGAAATCGAGCTGCTCATCACTTGCATTTAAATCGAGAAATAAGTCATAGACTTCATCTACGACTTCTTGAGCCCGTTGATCTTTTTTATCAATCTTATTGATCAACAAAATGGGCTTTAATCCCACTTCTAAGGCTTTGGATAAAACAAAGCGTGTTTGGGGCATCGGACCTTCGCTCGCATCAACCAACAAAATGACCGTATCGACGGTTCCCATGATTCGTTCCACTTCACTTGAGAAATCGGCATGACCGGGTGTGTCGACGATGTTGATTTTGACTCCATCGTGAATAACAGAGCAGTTTTTGGAGTAAATCGTAATGCCACGTTCACGTTCTAAGTCATTGGAATCCATAACGCAATCGACGACTTCTTCGTTATCGCGAAATACATCGCTTTGTCTTAAAAAGGCATCGACGAGAGTAGATTTTCCGGCATCGACGTGGGCGATCACGGCAATGTTTATGATCTTTTCTTTATTTGCCATAAAAACCTCATTTCTTGTGTCACTTGCTTCCTTAATATATAGAAACTTAATATATAGAAAAGAGATCCTCTAAAAAATGAAGAAGACGTATAGAAACGGAAAGAAGACCTCTTTTTTGTACCTTGTTGCATTCGGATTATAATCTTTTCAAGCAGAGGGACCTAGTTGAAAGCCTTTTTTTCTTCAAAAGAACCACTCTATTTTATCCTGTTGTCAAGTGATTTTAAAAAGAAAATTCAAAGATCGTTTTCACTAGGCTCTTTCAATCCTTTTCCTTGCACCTTTTTAAAAAGTTTGTATTGTGTAACGTGAAAAGAGAAATGGATAACTTTATCCTCAGAAAGGATCTTTTTCATGAATACTCGTTACTTTAAAGAATACTCTCACTATCTCAACCGAGATATGGAATTTAAAATGTATGGTGACAACGGCATTCTTTGCTTCATCGTGCCTTGTCAAGATGGTCGTTTTTTTGAATGGGAAGACCGTAAAATGTTTGATTTGATGGCCCCTTGGATCAACGAAGGCCGCATTCAATTTGTAACCGTTGACTCTGTCGACAAAGAAACATGGTCAGGCCATGGCCAAAGCTCTTGGCGCATGGCTCAACAAGAAAACTGGGTCAACTACGTCGTCAACGAACTCATTCCTTCGGCCTTAGCCAAAGCGGGAAAATCCCAAGATGAACCTGTAATGGTGATGGGAGCTAGCATGGGAGCGACCCATGCGGTCAACCTCTTCTTGCGCTTCCCTTATCGTTTCCAAAAGCTATTGGCACTGTCGGGTATTTACGATATGTCTTCTTATATTTACGATAACAATTTTGATGGTAACTTTTATCAAAATAGCCCATTGGCTTACTTGCCCAACATGGATCCAAACCATGACTTCATTGGAAAATACAACGAAAACCAAGGGATTATCGTAGTAGGAGAGGGTGCTTGGGAAAATGAAACGCTTCGCGATACGCGGCGTTTAGCTGATGTGTTCTATCAAAAGGGTATTCACCTTCCTATCTACTTCTGGGGCCAAGATACTCCTCATGATTGGCCAAGCTGGGAAAAACAGATTTTAACCTATTTGCCTCAACTGGTTTAAAGTGGCTTCGAATTTCATCGCCCTGTCGTTGGCAGGGCTTTTTTATGGAAAAGAATAGGTCGTTCCGTTCATGAAAAAAAGAGACAATGGACGTCTTCATTGTCTCTTTTCAAGAAATCGTATGATTTCTTTCCGCCGCGTATGATAGATGGCGGGTCAGCCTAAAAATAGAAAGGAGGTTTTTGTCCGGTCACCCGGGCAAAAAAATTATAGAGGAAAAGAATAAAAAGGCCAAGACTTCCAGAGGATATTTAAGGGATTCTATCATTTTTTAAATGAAAAGGGAGAGAAAAAAGATGAAAGGCTTTCTTTTTGTTCAAATTCTTTGACTTTCTGCCAAGAAAAAGAATTTATGAATTTTTGCCATCCCTTTCAAAACTCCCCCTTTTCATTCGCCATCAAATTTTCTAAAGTTAAGTATTTAGAGAACAACTTAAGCCATTGCCTCTAGAAAAGTCTAGAGATGAATTGGTTTACTGTAAAACACAACTGAAAAGGGGGATTTGATGGCACTCAAAAAAGAGCGCATTTGTGTATGGATAACCCAAGAAAAAAGAGAAGGGCAAGTGGTGTTTGGCTGGCTTGCCTGTCCTTTGGCCCATCAAAAGGAAGTGAACAATCGCCTTCAAAGCGCCTATTCCAAAAAAGTCAAAGGAAATCGATTGAAAAATTTGGCCTTGGAAGAAGTCACCTCTTCCAATCTCGCCTTTTGCGAAGAGTATATATCCATCTTGTTTCGCATTGCCTATTTAGCTGGCTTTAGCGGATTTTATTGGCCCAAAGCTACCCAACTTGAACAAGCTGTATGGACAAGGGCCGCCAAGTGGCTCGAAGAGCAATTTCCAAATTGTGAATTTGTCATCTACTACGACCCAAAAGCCGTGCGGCTTTCCACTTTGAAATCATGGCTCAGCAAAAATCATTTGCATGCAGAGCTGATTATAGAACCGAACGGTTTGTGGACGACTACTATTCTCTTTGTAGCCCAGTTGGCTGCTCATTCAATTCAAGAAGCGGAATTGGAGCCTGCGCTAGAAACCTTATGCAATAAAGTAGAACGCGAAGTATCTATGGCTTCTCGCTGGTTATTTTTAAAACCTCAAGAGCTGTATGTGGATCTGCTTAAAAAAGAGGAGCAAAAAGCAGCCAAACAACTCTTTGAGCAAGCGCCCACTTTATTGGAACAAGGGATTTTTGAAAAATGGCTCAAAAAAGGGTGGAAGGATGGAACGTTGCAAGACGTGCTTGGCTATCTTCAACAAGGCTTACCTCAAGAGGTGCTCTTTCAAACTCCACTCGCTAAAATTTCTCTAAAAGCGAAGGAGATTTTAGCTCCACCTGTAGAAAAAGAGGAATCACCCACTCAAACAGTCCAAGAGAAAAAAGAAGAACCCGTTTTGAACCCTTTTCCCGAACAAAGCGCTCAAAATTTTTTCCAAGACTATATGCGTTGGATCGCCTCTTTGCCAGGGCTTGGCTCTTGTTTGATTGTGAGTGAACCGTTTTGGCCTTTGTGGTATGAGCGGTTTTTGCAGGAAATCGAAGCCTTTGTTCACCAAACCCGTTCGTTTGTCCGCAAGCCAGCCGTTTATATCGCGGTAGAAGGCGATCAAGTTTGGATATTGATGAGTTCGATTATGCCTTGTTTGGAACAACTTGATGAAGAGCAATTGATCACCTTACCTTTTGTAAATCATCAGCGTGTGACGCTTAAAAACGTCTTTGCTTCTTTGGAAAAAATGAGTCATCTTTCCCCTCTACCCAATGTGTGTGCGTCTAAAGAAATCTTAGGGAGATTGCATTCATGGTCGGTGCAAAACAATCTCTTCTTGCCCCTCCATGAACTTACCCCTGCTCAACGTAAGGTGGTGTGTTGTCCAACTCTTCCCCTTACCTCACAGCCCTCTGCTTTAGAACTCGACTACTTTACCCAAAGTGAAGGGACCCCTTGGTTTTCACCAAGTATGTTTGAAAGCTTTAACCAATTTCAGCGCGACTTTTTGGCTCGTTATCAATTTGGCATTCAGGAAACGCGCTTATTGGCCAAAGCCTTCCATAAAGGATTGAGCTTAGAAGTTGCCCAAGAATACGTCCATCGCACCGAAGCTTCTGTTTTGCGTTTAGTGCGCTCTTATTTATATCCCACCCGTATCCAAAACTTTTTAAAACAGGTGGATTATTTGGACGAACTTCGCCTACTTACTCGTTCTTCCTTGCGGTTATCCCAAATGGAAGAGCTTTTGAAGCTTTGTAGTGAGGGGTATCCAGCCCTTTGGCTACAAGCCAATCTCAAAGGCAATCCCACCCTCGTCTATTTACAAGAACTCAAAGCGCGCTTTCCGTTTGGACATCTTCCCGCTATATGGCAACATTGTTTCCTCGCTCCTGATGAATTGTTGACGTGGATGTTTGAAGCCACACTTCAAAATCATCCCACACTCGATCCCATAGAGATGGTGTATCGTTTATTTTCTTGGAATTGTAGCCTACTCGATGTCCTTTTAAGCACTCCATTTTCTCAAGATGAATATGAGGCCTTTTTAAAGGTCTACAGCGAAGAAGAGGCTTTATAAAGACAAAAAAGCCAAGATCTTCTAAGGATTTCCTTTCAGATCTTGGCTTTTTTATTGGTTAAGCACCAACCAAAACGACTTCACGTAGTTCAGGGAATTCATCAAGCAACAAAAGACGAACGCCAGTGGTAAAATCTTCCCCTGCCATCATACATCCACTGCATGCGCCTAAAAAAGTGACATAGGCAATGCCATCTTCATCGATACCGAGCAATTCGATGTCCCCACCATCATGTTGGATGTAGGGACGAATTTTGTTCATGATGTTTTCGGCTTTTTCTTCCCACACATCGCGTTCTTTGCGAGTGAGTGGTTTACCGGGTTCTACAGGACGAATGGTTACAACTTCTTCCATTTGATCTTGGGGTTGATTGGTTTCTTGGATTTCATTTTCTTGAGAAGACATCTTGATTTCTCCTTTATATTCTAAGTCTTCAGGCGATTGATTGAGATCAAAAGAGCCTCTTACCCATGCAAAAAGACAGGAGCCATTAAAAAAGGCACCATCATCCCAATCAAGAAGCCACCGAGGACTTCAATGGTTTTGTGGCCGAGCACTGTCTTGAGCTTTTGGGAGTATAGGGGACTGTCGAGTTCTACGGTTCCCGACTTTTTCAAATCTTGAATCAACTCTTGGGTCAACTCAATGCTCTTGCCCGTATAGTATCGCACGTGGCAAGCATCATACATGACAATACAAGAAAAGACAGCGGTTACGGCAAAAAGAGCGGAATCAAACCCTTCTTGCATTCCAATGGCCATAGACAAAGCCGTAACCGTAGAGGAGTGAGAAGAAGGAAAGCCACCTGAGGCTAAAGCCCAGCGTGGATCCCATTTTCCCGTTTGATAATAAAAGACAGGAACCTTTAACACTTGAGCCAATATATCCGCAAATAAAGCGGTTAAAAGTGGAAAAAGGGAAGAGGGAAACATGTTTCTCCTTTCTGCGATCTTTTAAAAGATCGAGATTAAAAGGCCAATCGGATCTTCTTTGATATCTATCTTAGACGTTTCACACGTTTTTGAGAGACGATACACTTTTTGTTTTGAAATTTATCAAAGAAAAATTTCTTTATACCAAAGCGATTTTCAGAAAGTCAAGGTCTAAAGATCTTATCAGGTCGTGGCATAATATCAAAAATGCTATAATGGAAGCGCATATAAATCAGGAGGAATGCATTTTGATTAAACTTGATTTAACCCACGCCAAACTCAGCGAATCCCCAAGCGCTTGGAAAGATAAAGTCGCTGAGATCAACGAAACTCTCGTGAATGGCACTTGCCAAGGAAATGACTTCATTGGCTGGATGACATGGCATGAAGATTACGATAAAGAAGAATTTGCCCGTATTTTAGCTGCAGCCAAACGCATTCAAGATAACAGCGATGTGTTAGTGGTCTGCGGAATTGGCGGAAGCTACCTCGGTCCTCGTGCAGCGATCGAAATGGTCAATGGCTTGTATCCAAGCGATCAAAAAGTAGAAGTCATCTACACAGGTAACACGTTCTCCTCTACTTACATTAACCAAGTGATGGAGTACATTAAAGACAAACGAGTAACTGTCAACGTCATCTCGAAATCCGGTACCACAACTGAAACGGCTATTGCCTTCCGTATTTTAAAACAATTTATGGAAGATAAATATGGAGAAGAAGCGAAAGATCGCATCATTGCGACCACCGATAAAGCCCGTGGTACTTTAAAAGCTTTAGCTGACACTAAAGGTTATGAAACATTCGTCATTCCTGATGACATTGGTGGGCGTTTCTCTGGAATCACTCCCGTTGGTTTGTTGCCTATGGCTGTAGCAGGTCTTGACATTGAAGCTGTGATGAAGGGCTTAGCCGATGGTATGGCTGAATATGGCAGTGGCAATGTGGATGAAAACCCCGCTTACCAATACGCTGTAGCGCGTCGTATTTTACAAAACCAAGGGTACGATGTAGAAATGTTCGTAGAATACGAACCCCAGATGCAAAAAATTGCCGAATGGTGGAAACAATTGTTCGGTGAATCTGAAGGAAAAGACGGCTTAGGTATTTTGCCTGATTCTGCGGTTTTCTCTACCGACTTGCACTCTCTTGGTCAATTCATTCAAGATGGTAAAAAAGTCTTGTTTGAAACCAACTTATATGTTGATCAGCCCCCAGTAGACATTCCTTTCCCAAGTGATGACGAAAACCTCGACAACATGAACTACCTTGCTGGCAAGTCCATCGATTGGGTAAATAAAATGGCTGCTCAAGGAACGTTAGATGCGCATGAAAATACAGGGGATGTACCAAACATCGTTTTAACAATGCCTGGTATGACGGCTTATGATTTTGGGAACATGTGCGCCTTCTTCTTTAAAGCGATCGCTATGACGACGTTATTGAATGGATCCAATCCGTTTAACCAACCTGGCGTAGAAGTTTACAAGAAGAATATGTTCAAATTGCTCGGTAAAAACTAATCTCTTCTAACCGCAAGAAAAATCTTGCGGTTTTTTTTATTCCAAAGCCAAAATACTAAAAAGGATCAGAATCCACAATCTGATCCAAAAAAAGAAAAAGCCAATTTCTATATTTTTTTTTAAGATGAAGTTTGCCACAAAATCATCCTAAATTTTTACTCGATTAAAATAGGCAATTTACACAACATTTGATGCAATTTGTATTCGTCAAAGGGCAAATATTCGGCAATAGTGAAGCCAACCAAATTGGAATTAGCACTGATGAGTTGCAAAATCTCACTTAGTTTTTCAAGGGACATTTTTCCTCCTCCATTACCATCCCCCACTAAATTAGGATTGGCAAAATAGGTGGAGTGAAAAAGTTTAGGATCCAACACATCGATATCGAAATGGACAAGAATCGCATCAAACCGTTTAAGAAAAGCTAAAATGTCCTGATCGGAAACAAAGTCTTTCGTTTGAATTTTATATTTTACTTTTACCTCGTTTAAAAAGGCTTCTTGATAATCGTGGAGTCCTTGTAAACCAACATAGAGAATATCACTTGGCTGAAATGCTTTATTTTTCATCCATTGTGTTAAAGAGGGATCTCCATATCCCATTAACGATCCTAAAACCATGGCATGCGCATTGGGATAGCCATCTTTAGGAGTAGACACGTCAGGATGGGCATCGATCCATACGATTCCAGTATTGGGATAAAGACCATGGAGATAATCAAAAGGAGCTAGAGACACTAAGCAATTGCCGCCAATGGTGATGATCTTATCCGGTTTTTGTCCTTCAATAGCGGCCATGGCTTTTTGAATGCCGGCTAAAACGGCTTCTTTACCATAGATTCCTTGAGTGATCTTTTTTTCTTGGCCATCGGGAGGAGTAAGGGGCACGCGCACTAACGGTTGATTTCTATTTTCGGGTAAAAGGTGGACTAACAGATTGGCCCCAAAATAATACGTATCCAATCCTCCACTTACATAATCGGGATAAAGCAAGCGAATGGTTTTCATAAAATCTCCTTTAATTTAAACCTAAGTTCATAAAATACAGATTGGACACCTGTTTCTTGAGTCTAGGTTATTCATGTTTCCTTTTATTAAAAAATCCCTTTTCAAACACATTTCAAGGCCCTTATTTGATCGTTTATGCCACCATCCAGCTTTTTATGCCATAAATCTTGTGCAAAAAATAATTTTTGGAAAAGCTTATTTTGGAAAGAAACAAATTTTTCTTTCTTCTCTTTAAAAGACTTTCTAAACGATCCTACTTTTCGATTTTAAGCTCTTTATGGGGCTCTTAAGAAAGGGAAAGATTCGTTTCTTAAAATCTTTCCCATCTAAAAAAGAGAAACTTTAACCAAGAAGAGAAAAAAGATTAGGAGAACTTGAATTGAAAAAGTCACTTGCCACCAAAATTTTAATGGTCGTCGCTACGGTTTTGCTCATTACGGATTTTATCTTGCTTGGCTTAGGTTTCTCTACGGTCGATGACACCGTCCGTCAAACCTATATCTCCTATGCCCAAGGAGGAGTAGAAGTAGCAGCCTCTTTGTTAAAGGGAATCGACATTCAAAAACTTCAAAATGATGAAACCTATGCCCAGTTCTACCAAAGCGTCTTACAAACACTATGCCATGCCAATCATCTCGAATATCTTTATATTTATACCCCCAATACGACCAACGATACCATCTCTTTTGAGATGGTTATTTGTGGAGACAATGGAGATCCTTGGGTCTTACAACAACGAAGTCCTGGTACAGTAATTCCTTATTCCCTAACTCCCTTGGAACAACAGGCCTGGAATGGCCAAGAAAGCAGTGAGATGGAAGAGACCAATAACCAATATGGTCATGTTTTAAGTGCTTATAAAGCCATTAATGACGAACAAGGAAAGGCGATTGCTCTTGTGGGTGTTGATGTATCCATGAAAGAAACGCTTCAAAGTATTTTTTTACGCTATCGCCTTATGGTGATCGCTCTCAGTATTTCCTTTATATTGGTGCTCGGAGTATTGGTTGTGATTTTGAAAAAACGGGTTTTAAAGCCCGTTCAAGTGGTCAATCAACATATGCAATCCTTTGTGAAGGATCGACAAACGGGGTTTCAGCCCATCCAGATTAAAGGTCAAGATGAATTAGCTCAAATGGCTCAATCGTTTAATTCGATGGCTCAAGAAATTGATCAGTATGTTGACAACATTCAGGAATTGACGGCGGAAAAAGAACACCAAGCGGCCGAAATTCAAATTGCTCATAACATTCAAAAGGGATTTTTACCTCCTGAACACTTTGAGCAAGCCAATGTGCGCATTGAAGCCTTCATGCAACCGGCTAAAGAGGTTGGTGGGGACTTTTACGATTACTTTCCTTTGGGCGAAGACACCTTTGGTTTGGTGATTGCCGATGTCTCGGGAAAAGGAATCTCAGCCGCTTTGTTTATGGCCCATGCTATGACAATCATTCGCCAGTACGCCAGTATGGGGTATTCTCCAGCTGAAATTCTTTTTCATGCCAACAATGCCCTATGTCTAAACAATGCTGAACAGATGTTTGTGACCGTTTTTATTGGAATTTATCAAACCAAAACGCATCGTTTGGTGTATGCAAATGGTGGGCATAATCCCCCTTACCTGCTTGGCGATGGTCTTGTGGCTTTACAAGAAAATCCAGGCTTAGCTCTTGGTTTATTTGAAGAGGAAGAATACGAAGAAGCCACTATTGCTTTTAAACCTGGTGATACACTTTTTTTGTACACCGATGGAGTCAGTGAAGCCATGAACCCCCAAAAAGAGCTTTTTGGAATTACCCGCTTGGAGGACATTTTGAAACCAGAAGATCAAGAGTCATGCATCCATACCGTTTTAGAGGCCGTAAAGGAATTTGCTAAGGGAGCCGTACAAAGTGATGACATTACGATGTTGGCCTGTAGCGTATCCCCTTTCCACCTTCGTCTTTTGGCCAAGGTTGAAAATTTAGGCCAAGTGCAGCATTTCATTATGGATCATCCCCAAATTCCTTTGGCCTTACGCAAAACGCTTTGTTTGGCTGTAGAGGAAATTTTTGTCAACATCTGTTCCTATGCCTATGAACACCAAGAAGGCTTGGTTGATCTTTTTCTTGACGTTTTGCCTCAAGCTATCGAATTGCGGTTTTGCGATAGCGGGAAACCATTTGATCCCACCCAAAATGAGATCGATTTGGATGAATACGATATAGACACCCAAATTGGGGGATTAGGAACCTGGATCGCCTTTGGAAGTGTGGATCAAGTGCAGTATGAATACAAAAATGGTCAAAACCAGTTGACCATCCGTAAATTTTTAAAAGGAGACTACGATGAAAATTACCAAAACCATCGATAATCACAAGGCCATTTTGTCTTTAGAAGGGTGGTTGGATACACAATCCGCTCCTGAATTGGCTCAAGAGGTAAAAGCGCTTTCCGATATTGAAAGCCTCGTTTTGGATTTTGAAAACTTAGAGTACATTTCCTCTTCGGGTCTACGCGAAGTGGTGGCAGCCTACAAAAAAATGAAAAGCCTCAATGGAACATTTTGTGTTATTCATGTTAGCCCCGAAGTCATGGACGTCTTTCACTTAACAGGCTTTGATAAAAAGCTGGATATTCAGGCCGCTTAAGGAGGCAATCGCATGGAAAATAATTTTTCTTATTATCGCCATATTTTACTCGATCCCGAAGTGGATTCTTCTCCTTTAGCCGATTTTGAAGCCCAAGGATTTGAAGAAGGACAATGTGGCTATGAACTTCCCGCTGTTTTTGTCGAAGCTTTAGAGCGTTTTTGTGTTCAACATGAGCTTTCCTTTTTAGAAGTCGCTAAAGCTGCCCTGCTCATATTGTTAGAGAAATATACCAACAATACGGCTTCTTTAGTGGGGGTAAACGTAAACAAGCGACTCATTCCTGTGTTTGTCAGCAGCGAAAAAAATCCACAGTTTCAAGACTATCTCGAAGCGTTGCAAATCCAAGAAAAAGAAAGCCCTCAAGATATCGATTTTGAAATGCTTTGCGAAGAGTTTGATTTGCGCTCATTGCCTTTGATCTTCGATGATCCCAAGATTTTCGAAACATTTTCTCTGCTCGATTTTCAAAATTTAGAGGTGAAACTTGGTTTTTTACTCACCTTTGAAAAGGGAAAACTGACTTTAGACGTGAAATACAATCAAGTTCTCTATAGTCCTAAAACCATGGAACGCTTGTTTCAATCCTATGAAACTCTATTGGCTCAAATTGCTTTAGAAACCTCTGACATTCGAGCTATGAGTGCTTTAAATGAACAGTTAGTGGCTGAACTAGAAGAATATCAGCCTGAAGAGACCTTTTATAAAGCCGACTTGACCATTGTCGAGCGCATCGATCAAATGGTTGAAAAGCATGGGGAGCACATTGCGATTGTCTACAAAGATCAAGAGATATCGTATGCCGAGCTTGGCCAACGCAGTGAGAATCTGGCTCATGCGATTCATGCTTTAGGTCTTGGAAAGGAAGATGTCGTTTCCATTTTGCTTCCTCGCTGTGCTGAGTTTCCCATCGCTACGCTTGGCGTTTTAAAATCAGGAGCAGCTTATCAACCTCTTGATCCAAGCTATCCGCCTGAACGCTTAGCTTTTATGATGGAAGATGCCAATACGAAACTTTTAATTGCCCATAAAGATCTTCTTTCTCTCGTCCCCGATTATAAAGGACCAATTCTTACGTTAGATGATTTGGATGCCCTACCCGCTCAAGAAGAAAAACTGCCTCGACCTAAAAAAGAGGATTTGTTTGTTCTTCTTTATACCTCAGGATCCACAGGCGTTCCTAAAGGGGTCATGTTGGAGCATGGAAATCTAGTGGCCTTTTGTACCTGGTATCAAAACTATTATCAGTTAACGCCTGATAGCAAAGTGGCCGCTTATGCTTCCTTTGGCTTTGATGCCAACATGATGGATTTGTATCCCACCCTGATTTCGGGAGCGCAAGTTCACATCATTCCAGAAGAAATCCGCTTGGAATTGTTGGCTTTGAATCAGTATTTTATCGACCATCAAATTACCCATAGCTTTATGACAACTCAAATCGGTCGTCAATATGCGGATTTATTGGCTGATAGTGCTTATCCTCAACATTTGACCGTTGGAGGAGAAACCTTAGTTCCCCTTACGCCTCCAAGCTATTCCTTTTATAACGCCTATGGGCCAACCGAATGCACTGTCTTTACTACCCTTTTTCCCGTCGATCGCCTCTATCGCAATGTCCCTATCGGGCGGGCTTTAAATAATTTCCATTTATACGTCGTAGACAAAAACGGCCAACGCGTTCCGACAGGGGTTCCAGGTGAGCTTTGGATTGCAGGACCTCAAGTATCCCGTGGGTATTTAAACCGACCCGAACAAACCGAAAAAGTTTTCTTGTCCAATCCGTTTACTTCCAAGGAAAAATACAAGCGTCTCTATCGTTCAGGCGACATTGTGCGCTTTCTTGATGATGGCAACATCGAGTTTATTGGGCGTCGCGATTCTCAGGTCAAAATTCGGGGCTTTCGGATTGAACTCTCGGAAGTAGAACAAGTCATTCGTGACTTTCCAGGTATTCGCGATGTAACCGTCGTCGCTTTTGACGAAGCTGGAGGGGGAAAATACATTGCAGCCTATGTTGTTTCGAATGAAGAAGTGGATATCGAAGCACTTAATGCTTTTATTGCCGAGCGTAAACCACCTTATATGGTTCCTGCGGTGACGATGCAGATCGATCAAATTCCCTTAAATCAAAACCAAAAAGTAAACCGTAAAGCGCTCCCCGTTCCTCATCGCCAAACGCTTGATTTAGC
Organism: uncultured Erysipelotrichaceae bacterium; assembly: GCA_964615295.1. Lineage (GTDB taxonomy): Bacteria > Bacillota_I > Bacilli_A > Erysipelotrichales > Erysipelotrichaceae > Allobaculum. The sequence goes on from CAZTNF010000033.1 coordinate 14,402, forward strand.
GAAGCCCGAAACAGCTTTGCAGGAACAGCTTTTTGCTTGTCTGTCCCAAGTCTTAGGTCATCAGGATTTTGGCATCGATACGGATTTTTACAGTGCGGGGTTAACCTCGATTGCTGCGATGAAATTTGTGGTTCTTTTAGCTCAAGAATTCAATGCACCTATTGGCATTAAAGATTTGAATGAGTTTAAAACGATTCGAGAACTTGAAACGCTTGTGTTAAAGCAACAAATCGAAGAAAAACCTGAAGTGCGCGATCGCTATCCCCTCACTCAAACTCAACTAGGAATTTATGTAGAGTGTTTAAAAGAGCCTGAAGCGGTGTTTTACAATTTGCCAGGCTATTTTGCCCTCGATCCTCAGACCAATATAGATCAACTCGCCCAAAGCGTAGAAAAAGTCATTGACGCTCATCCCGCTTTGAAATGCACCATTCGTCCTGATGAAACGGGCACCATTTTTATGTATCCCCAAGACGATCGAAAAGTGGAAATCGAGTGTTATCAAGGTAGTGAGACAGACTTTGAAGCCTTTTTTGCCGATTTTGCCAAACCCTTCGATTTTGTTCAAGGTCCCCTCTATCGTCTGGCTCTATTTCAAACGGATGAACATGTGTATTTGGTGATGGATTTTCACCACATCATCAGCGATGGAACCTCAGTAGCCGTGTTTGCGCAAGAACTCGATCGCATCTTAAATGGCCAAGAGCCTCTTGGAGAGAAGTACACCCAATTTGATTTGGCGCTTCAAGAAGAAAAAGCTTTGACCAGTGAAGAATATCATCAAGCCAAAGCCTATTACGATGCGACGTTTTCTTCGATCAACCACATCACGCTTCCCGATGGAGATGTAGAAGGACAAGAAGAAACGTGTGGCTTCTTGGAAGAATACAGCGATTCTCTTTCGTATTCTCAAGTGGAGGCCTTTTGTAAAGCCCATAACATTACCCCAAATGTCTTCTTTTTAGGCGTAATGGGATATGTACTTGGAAAATATGCTCATGAAGACGAAGCTTGTTTTACGACGGTTTACAATGGTCGCCACGATGGCCGCACCG
>CAZTNF010000034.1:0-15399 GCA_964615295.1 uncultured Erysipelotrichaceae bacterium
TTAAATCCATGGGATGAGGCAGAAAACTGGATAAATCGGATCCTAGGCTCAAAAACCACGTCTATATATCATCCGAAAAAGATGATTTTAAGAAGTAGAAACCGAATAAGAGAGATTCGGCGATTGAGTCAAAAAGAAATCTTAAAAAGACACTTAACGACTAGTAAAAAAAATACTGGTAATAAAACATAGGGGGAGACTGCGCTTTTTTGAAGAACAGCACAGTTTTCCAAAGACTACTTAGATTCAAAAATTTCGACTCTCAAGAAATATTTTTGAGATGAATAAAAGTACCAGTATTAGTTTTAATCTGAATAAAAAAAGCTAGACCGTAGCCTAGCTGAAAAGAAATAGTCTTTTCCCCCATGGAAACACCCAAAATGGATTCAAATCTGAAATAAATCCAACGTTTTTTTAGCCTAAAAATTCAAATTCTAAAGTTTCAAAGGCAGCTGGACTTTCTTGAGTCCAATCGGAGTGAAGATGAGACCAGCCTTCTAAATAGTTGAGATACAAACTGAGTTGAAAAGTGGGCACTAAAGGGACATGTAAGGCAAAGTACTCAAGGGCTTCATGTAAAGCTTGAAGGCTGACTTCCACTTTAAAGTCTTGGAAGATGTGAGCTTCAATTGTTCGAGTCAAATACACTCTTAAGGCATATTCATACAAAGCCGTTTTATTTTCCGGTAAGTCACTTGCCTCTCCATCAATATGCAACTGTTCTCTCACATTTCGTACAGCTTCATACACTAAATACCAACAAAGATCTTTACATATCCTCTCTTCAATCTGGTCAAAGGAGTCAATACTCATTAGATGTTGAGTACTCATGAACAGGTTTTCTCCTTTTCTTTATTGGCCCAAGGAATAAATGGCTCAGAAGTGATTTCCGTTTTTGGCAGATCGTTTTTTTCGATAATTTGATTTTTAGGATTTTCTTGTGGCGATTTCCAATGAAAACGCATAAAGCGATCGGGTAAGTCCCTTTCTTCGAGTGTTTCAAGTTGCTCATCGCTTAAATCATCCAGAGTCGCCAAACGATTGGCTTGATGAATCATCACCTTTTCAAAGAAGTTACGCACGGTTCGTCCATTCGCAAAATTCTCATCACGCTGGGCATATAAAGTTTGAAAGATGATTTGCGCCTTTTCTTTAGCCTGCTGGGAAAGACGATAGCCATTTTTAGAAACCATACCTTCAAAAATGGCCATGAGTTCCTCTGGAACATAGTCTGGAAAGTCAATAAACTTATTAAAGCGCGATTTAAGACCTGGATTGGAGCCTAAAAATTCTTTCATGGGTTCAGGATAACCTGCTACAATGACGGCTAAATCATCACGATGATTTTCCATTTCAACCAATAACGTATCCACGGCTTCATAACCGAAGTCGTGCTTATCTTTCCCAGCTGTAAGAGCATAGGCTTCATCCACAAAGAGAACACCTCCGAGGGCCGAATTCACGACTTCTTGAGTTTTAATGGCGGTTTGCCCTACATAACCGCCAACGAGTTCAGAACGATCGACTTCAATAAGTTGGCCTTTGCTTAAAGCCCCTAAAGCATGATAAATTTTAGCCAAAAGGCGTGCCACGGTGGTTTTTCCGGTTCCAGGATTACCTGTAAAGACTAAGTGCATGGATACGGGAATGTCTTTCATTTGACGTTCTTTGCGAATACGTCGAATTTTCAATAAATTGATAAGACTTTTCACATCATCTTTTACACTTTGAAGACCAGTCAATTCATTGAGTTGAGCAAGCAAGTCATCCACACTCTCTTCTTTTTCTTGAGCTTCTTTTTCATTTTGAGCAGCTTTTTCAAGGATATGTTTTGGATCTTCCGTACTGTGCAAATTGAGCAAGTCGCTTGGCTGAAAGGGAATACTTTCTTGAAAGGGTTCATCTTTAGAACTGGAAAAATTGGAAAAGGATTTTAAAAAATCCGATTTAGATTTGAAACGAGTCTTAATAGTGTTTTTTTGTTGGTGAGTCCAGTTTTCTAAAGCCAATATGTAAATATCACGATCCAAATCTTCTAAAGCCCCCTTAGAAAGAGCATAAGCTTGAAGATTTTCGCCAATTAAACGAAAAATCGCAATAACTTGTTCTTGATAGTTAGGCGAAATTCCAGGTCTTTTTTGATCCGCTCGGCCAGCAGCTTTTAGAAGGGTTGGTGTAAGGGTGCTGAATTTAGCCTCATGAAGTTGCAAACGATGGCTCAATTCATTGAGATCACTAGCTTGATAGTTGGTTCCAATTACTTGATTGATGTATTCAGCGCGCTTGTCAGTAATAGGACCTGCGGACTCGGATAAATACAACAAGTACGATAACATTTCGATTTGATATTGCTTGGCTAAGCTTTGGCCTAACAATTGAGAAAAAGCGGGATCCATTTGGTCAAAGGTAGTAGCCAATTGTTGGCCCGCCTGAAAAGCACTGACGGCATTTTGAAGCGTGGTATTCACATATATCCCTCGTTTCTATGAAGTCTTGAGCCTAAAAAGCCATAAAGAATCTCTTTAGAATGTTTTTCTTTTATTAACTAATAGCGTATTCCTTCACTATTTATTTGATAAGCAATAAGAGTAGATGTTTTCTTTATATCTTTTCTTCGATGCCTAATCCTCTGCGCCCAATAACATACGCTACACTTTGATGGCAACTTATTTTTAACTCTTCTTTATAGCGGTCTCCTAACTAACTAGTATAGGCCGGATGGACTAAATATAATTTGGTTCATATTTTGGTGGTGATTCGTTTACTTCGATATATCTTGTGTAAGGAAAAAGATGCAAGATTCGATTCATTTTCTTACTATGGGTTACTATCTTTTTATGAGTTAGATTGATTCCTTCAATGGCTACTCCATAGTTTTCTTCTTTCGCTTTCTGATGGATAGTTAATAGGCCCTTGATAAGGGAGTCTATATTTTGTTCGCTCCTTTCTTAATCTTTTAATTTTATTTAACTAGTCATTTCTATTAGACCTTATTTTAAGATTACCTATAAATAGTTTATTTGGTTAATTTCTTTTTACTGTTGCCAACCCCTAAAATCAAAGGAATGTTTAAACCAAAAAAAGGCAAAAGTCTAAAATAACTTTTGCCTTAAAATTTAGCGTGTATAGAAAGCAATGCCTTCGTATTTCCAACCATCCTTTACCATCTGAACACATTCTTCATAAGAATAGGTAAAGTGATGCGTTCCAGTGGTCACATTTGGGTTATACAATCGATAGACAGGTAGATCCTTTTCATTGCTAGAGGCATACCAAGCTACTCCTTCATCGTGCCATCCAAATTTCACCAAATCTTGCACTTCGTTTTGGCTCAAGGTGTAATGATGATCGCCCGCAACTGGATTATATACTCGGTATAAAGGAACTCCTGTTTTGGGATCTTCATTATTCCAAGCTATTCCTTCATCATGCCAACTCTTCGCAATTAAATGTTGAGCTTCTACTAAAGAAGGTGTGTAGAAGTGCTCAGTAGAAGTAGAATTGTAAAGACGATACACAGGGGTTTCAATAGAAGGTTCCCGTTTATCACTTTGACTGGGTGGAGTAGGAAGTGCTGAGTTAGCGGACTCACTTGTCCAATCGTGAATGGTTTGAAGGACATAGTCATCTATCATCACCCCACCATTAAGTTGATAATTAGAAAGTCCAAATGTATGAATGCCGATAACTTCATTGTTAGCGTTTAAGATAGGAGAACCACTTTGTCCTGGTTGAGTATCCACATTGTGATACATAACCCGCTCACGATTAGCATTATAGCTGTCGAAGATGCCATAACCTCTTTTAAGAGCTAAAGTTGTAATGCGATCTCCAGCTTGGTAAGGATAACCAGCAACCATAATTTGTTGGTGAATAGCATCTAAAGCTTTAGAGCTTAAAGATAATATTCCTGGAGTTTTACTCAGAGGTGTATCTAAGATAATTAGACCAAAATCTTGATCAATGGGTTGGCCATTGATCCATTTAGAAGTCACATGCATATTTTTGGAAGTCACTGTAACAGAGCCATAAGGTAAACGTCCATTGGAGTCAGAAGCTGGATAAATATCAATGGAAGAAGCCATACCTCCATATGATTTATCGTAAAGACAGTGACCAGCTGTCAAAATTTGGTTATCGGCAATGAAGAAGCCCGTTCCAATGAATGAGCGTTCTATTTTGTCATTTCCTACAAAGTGAATGACAAGTTTACACAAGGCAGAATAAGGATATTCGGTAGTATTTTGAATGGGAACGCGAGTATCCTCTCCTAAAATGTTTTCTAGGCGAATACCATCATCATTGGTTTGAATGGTGAAATCTTCGCCATACATTTCATAAGGATCCGAGGAAACAGGCGCGTATTGAGTATCGTTCTCTTGGGCCAAAGCGAGGCTGGGAGAAAAAAACAAGCCAACACTTAACAAAGAGACACAAAGTGTTTTCCAAGCAGTTTTAAATTTCATAATGAAAACGTAACGCTCCTTTCTTTTTATAACGATTTACAAGGACCCTCTTTAAAAAAGGATCTTTACCATCTTTGTGTTTAATTTAAGCACCGACTATCTTATCAGTTTTCTTACCATAAATCATCTGTAGTTTGTTAACTTATTCACTTTTCTTCCTTATTTTTTGTTCAATGTCAAATCGTTGATGAAATTTTTCTTTCAAATTCTAAATTTCCTTACACTTTTTGTTAATTTCTGAAACTTAATTCTTAAATCAAGAAAGAAAGCGAGATTCCTTTATTAGAAGAGTAATTCTTTTTGGTAATTCTAGCTCAATTGAAATTTATACTCTAGTTCTTTATCTTTTTTTTGTTTAAGTAGGGAAAACAAAAAAGCCGGTTTTAAACAAAAGCCGGCAAAATTCGTTTTTAATAATGAGAAATTTAAGCATGGAGGATATTTCCAAAGCTGATCAAATGATCTCCTTGGAAGGAAAGCTCTCCTTGCATTCCTACCTGCAATGCATAGTATTGAAAAGAATTAATCCAAAATAGCTTAACTCCATTAGGGGTTTCAAAAGCCACTTCAAAAAGAGGATCTCCATCGGGATTCATTTCAGGAGTCATTTCATCATAGACTCCCCGCAAAGCAGCAACCGTTGCAGGCAGTTTTTGGATAGTGCTCATTTTTTTACTTCCTCTACTTTTGGTTCACTAAACTCTACATCAATTACAGCAGGTTCATTTTCTTCTATAAGAGTAGGTTCAAGTTCTTCTACCACTGCTGGTTCGAGTTCTTGCGTTTGTTCGATGACTTCTTCTTTAGAAGCGGGATCCCCTAAGTAATCGAAGGTGATTTGACGTTTAGGAATATTGACATCCCGCACTTTGATATGCACAGGCATACCAAGCGCAAAGCGTTTTTGGCTGTTTTCGCCTGTAAGAGTCATCGTTTCCGCATCGTAGTTGTAAAAATCATCTTCCATATAGCGAAGAGGAATAAGCCCTTCAATGGTGTTATCAAGTCCTACAAAGAAGCCAAAGCTTGTAACTCCTGTAATCACTCCATCGTATTCTTCACCTACTTTATTTTCCATATATTTTGCCGCTTCTAAATCGTTTACGGCCCGTTCAATGGTCACTGCTTCTTTTTCCATTTCTGATAAATGCAAGGATGATTTCTCCATTTTGCGTAAATCTTTGGCTAACGTGCGCTCATCGTTTTTCTTTTCAAAGACATGGGAACGAAGCATACGGTGAATCAACAAGTCGGGATAGCGACGAATCGGGGAAGTAAAGTGGCAATATTCATCCAGAGCCAATCCATAGTGACCAAGATTTTCTTCGCTGTAGCGTGCTTTTTGCATCGAACGCACTGCTACAGTAGATAAGATTTCCTTGTCGGCGGGATCTTCCACCGAGTTTAAGAAGCGGGCAATATCTTTTGGATCGCAGTTCTCGGGATCGATATCACAAGGAACATGTAAAACGTGAGCCATGGAGACAAGCGATTTTAGCTTTTCGGGATCTGGAATTTCATGCACTCGGAACATACCAGGTAATTGATTGACGTGAAGTTCATGAGCTACGGCGACATTGGCAGCGATCATCGCTTCCTCAATCATCTGCTCACTCCAACCGCGCTCACGTACGATGACATCCACAGGAACACCATCTGGACCTAACACAAAGTAAGGCTCTTTCGTTTCAAACTCAATGTGACCACGTTTTTCCGTTTGGGCTTTAAGTTGCTTGGCTAAATTCGAAAAGTCACGAAGCATCTCACCAAACTCTTCATATTCAGGAGTCGTGGTGGGGTCATCCAAATAGCTGTTGACTTTAGCATAGGTACACCGACCATTGGAATGAATGACGCTATCGTAAATAGAGTAATCTACCATGATGCCTTCAGGATTGAATTCCATTTCACAAGTCAAGGTCAGACGATCCACATCCGGGTTTAAAGAACAAATTCCATTGGAAAGTTCGAAAGGAAGCATCGGGACTACCCGATCGGCTACATAAATCGAGGTGCCCCGTTCATAGGCTTCCTGATCAATAGCTTCGCCTTCGGGAACATAGTAACTGACATCGGCAATATGAACGTAGAGCTTCCAGCCTCCATTGGACAATTTTTCGACAGAGATTGCATCATCAAAATCTTTGGTGGAATCGCCATCGATGGTTACTGTCATTAAATCACGCAAATCATGGCGACCAACGAGTTCGTGTTTTTGCACAGTGGAGGGAATGGAAGCGACCTCTTTACGGACTTGTTTATTAAAGTCCTGACGCACTTCGTTTTCTGCCAAAATAGCCGAAATATCCACACCTGGTTGATTTTCCTGCCCTAAGATTTCAATAATTTTGACTTGCAAAGGGGAAGCGTATTTGACAACTTTTACTACCGCTTTAGTTCCAGGTTGAATATCAAATGCCTTTTTGTTGACTACATCAAAAGAAGTATGCAAGTCAACATCGCTGCGAAACTTTAACCCTGCCCGAGTCATAATAAAGGTTCCCGCAATGCAGGTGATACCACGTTCATAAATGTGTACCACTTCGTTACCTTTATGGGGATCCACTTTAACGAGTACTTCGTCTCTATCCATCAAAATACGCGTATAGCGTTTGGGAACATAAATTTTTTGATCACGATTGATAATGGCATACTCATTTGCTGAGATGTCGCGGGCGCGACCCACAAACCATTCTGGTCCATCTAGAAGGACATATTGCTCGTGATCGTTATAAATAAGCCGTGCGGCCTCAAGTTCATTTAAAACCACACTAAGCTCCTTCATATCGGCGCTTGTTTTGATGTGCATGGCCTTGGAAATGGCACCTGGCGTCATCTGCTTATTGGTTTTGAGCAATTCAAGAATTTCTTCTTTCATATCAGTCTCTCCTTTTTGCCATCGCAAAATAGATCAAGAAAAAAAGGGCATAGCGCCCCTATTAAACTACCTGCAAAGCGATGACCAATGCGAAAAATAGGATTCCACAGCCCAGCGTTAAACGGCTGATCAATTTTTCGGGTCCTCTTTCTTTTGTGACCGCGAAAAGGTTCAAGTCTCCACTTCCGGTAAATGCAGCGGACAGGCCATCGGATTTTCCGCTTTGAAGCAAAACTAGAATAATGAGAATTGCTGCGTCAATCATCAATAGAATATTTAAAATATTTTCCATAATTTTCTCTTTCTAGTCCTCGGTCATTATACCAAAGCTCTTTGACTCAGCGCTTTGAGATGCTAAGAAAGTCCAAATCATCGAGGCTTTTAACCACATGATCGGGATAAATTTGAAACTTTGGAATGTCCTCTTCATGATGAACTCCTGTCTGGACAAGGACCGTTTGGACTTGGTTATTATAACCAAGGGCGATGTCAGTTTCTAGGTTATCTCCAATTAAAACGACATCCTCTTTTTTTAAATTGGCTTTGTGTAAAGCGGCTTCTAAAATTGGAGCATCCGGTTTACCGATCTTAGGACTCTCTTGACTGCTCGCAAACTCAAACATATGCACAATGGCTCCATTGCCAACTTCAAACCCTTCTGGTTTGGCTAAGATACGATCATAATTAGTTCCAATGAGTTTAGCTCCATTTAAAAGTAAGCCAAGGGCTTTGGAATATGTGGCATAATCGGCTTGTTTATCAAGGCCTACAAACACAAAGTCTGGATGGTCATCCGTAATTTCAAAGCCTTCATCCAAAAGTGCTTGACGTAAACCATCCGCTCCTACAAACCAAGCTTTATTTTGATTGGGATAATGCTTTTTCACATAGGCAGCAGAAGCCATAGAAGAATTAAAAAAATGTTCTGGACGAATGTGTTGATAACCCATTTTGAGCATATGGTCTGTATTTTCTTGTGGAGTACGCATCGAGTTATTGGTTAAAAATAAGTAGGGAATGTTGTGATCGTGTAAAAAGTTGATGGCGCGAATACCCGCTTCAATGGGCATCGTGCCTCGATACATGGTTCCATCTAAATCAAACACCATCGTTTTTGGGACATTTTGCGTCATATCCAATCTCCTTATCGTTTTTAAATTTCTTTGGGCTGTCTTTAGATTGCCCCTTTTTGATCCCTTTTGCCTGTTGGATGCTTCAAACTTATGAGATGAAAAAGAAAAAAAGGAGCTGTCATGAACAGCTCTTTTGGTTAGAAAAGGAGAGATAGAAGGAAAATGAAACCTTGTACTTAGAAAACGCGAATTCCTCCAAATGGGCGTATTTGGAGTACCTTACAAGCTCCTTCTCCAAAGATTTTATCCATTTGAGTTTGATAAAGTTCGACTAAATCATTCGGAACAAAGGCTTGAATCGTTCCCGCAAAGCCTCCTCCATGAACACGATAGGCTCCCCGTCCTTGAAGAATATGCTCACTCAAAGCCAAGGCTAAGGAAAGAGACTGGTTTTTTGAATCTTGAGGAGCATATACATTTTGTAAATACTTAAAAGAAGAATTTCCAGAAGCTGAAATCACATTTTCAAAAGCAATTAAATCTTTATTTTTCAAAGCATCTACTGCTTTTTGGACTCGTTTATTTTCTTCAAAAACATGAAAAGCTCGTAACAATGCTCGATCGTTTTTGAGAGTTTGGCGTAAAGCAGGCAACTGTTCATAAAACTGGTTTTCATCCACATCTCGTAAAACATCTTGGCCAAAATATTCATCAACCATTTTGAGTTCAAAGGGAATGTCAGCATACTCTTGCACCAAATCGGCATGCGAGGCATGCACATCCGTAATGCAAAGAGCGGTTTCAAAATCGGCGAAATTTACATCTACTCGTTCCATCAGAGGTTCCGTTTTATTTTGAAAATCGATATAAACCAATCCCCCTACCGAGCAAGCGGATTGATCCATTAAGCCACAAGGTTTGCCAAAGTAGACATTTTCCGCAAATTGACCGATACGAGCAATTTGAATGGGATCAAGCAAGCCTTGATTATACAGATCAGAAAAAATACATCCGATCAACACTTCAAATGCCGCAGAAGAAGAAAGACCACTCCCTTGTAATACCTCACTAGTCACAAACGCATCAAAGCCACCAATCTGGCCACCCTCTTCATCAATTTTGAAAGCAACTCCGCGAATCAGACCTTGGCTGGTTTCCACTTCTTTTTTATGAACGGATAAATCCATCAAATCAATAGCAGGAATATCATAGTCATCCGAGACCACTTTGATGATTCCATCTTCTCGTTTAGCGACAATTGCAATCATATCCAAATCAATTGAAGCGGCTAATACTTCTCCTTGTTGATGATCGGTATGATTCCCAATGATTTCGCTTCGACCTGGAACGGAAATGACACCCACCTCTTTATCTCCATATAAACCAATAAACTTCTCTAAAGCTTCTTCATATCGCTTTTTTTGAGCTTCTAGGCGTTCTCCATATAACGTATGCAACTCGGCATCTTTTTGACCGGTGATAATCTCTTCTTTTAATTCACTTGCTAACATATTTATCCTTTCTCCTGCGCAAATTGGCACAAAGATCTAAAATTTTTGGGAATACTTTGGGAAACTTCCATGGTTTGTTTTGATTTTAATCTGTGAGCGCCCTTGGTTCAATACGTTTACAAAGAGGAAAAAAGGCCTACTATCCTGCTTTTCACCATAAGTTTCTATCTCTTGTAAATATCCCATTTTAATCAGGAAATAAGAAAGCCGATATAAAAACCTTTCTCTTTTTTTGCTTCTTTTAATCAAAACAAGAAAGGAGGAATCTTAAGAAAAGAATCTATCCTTAGGGAAATTACTTATGGAAGGAAAATAAAAAAGCGCCATTTTGGACGCTTTTAAATCGAGTTATTCTTCAATCTTTTTCAAATCGGCAAATTTAACATCCAGTTGGCGTTCATCTCCCAAAATGTAAAGAGAAACCTTGGCCGTACGATTTGGTTTATCGATAGCTAAGACCGTGACCGTATTGCCTTTTAAGGTGCCGTTGATCACTTCGGCTTTGTCGCCTGGCTCGTAATCGATGTGAATTTCATCTTTAGATTGACCAAGGCGGGATAAAACGGCATCGATTTCTTCTTGGGCTACAGGGAAAGGTTTTGCTCCTTTTCCCGAAGAACCAATAAAGCCAGTAACTCCAGGTGTATTGCGAACAATATACCAAGCTTCATCAGTCATACGCATTTGAACTAAAATGTAGCCCGAAAAGAGGTTATGCGTTTTTTTCGTTTCTTTTCCGTTTTTGTATTCAGTTTCAGTTTCTTCCGCTACCACCACTTGGAATAAAGAGTCTTCAAGACCCATAGTTTTGATCCGTTTTTCCAAGTTTTCTTTTACACGATTTTCTTGACCAGCATAGGTGTTAACCACATACCAGTTTACATTTTCATCCGTTGCACTCATCATTTGGTTTCATCCCTTTTTAGGATGGTCTCCTTTCCTTTAATCGGTAAGTCTTTGTAACTTGACTAGACTATAGCACGCTTAGAAAAAGCAAGGTTGCACGATGCAAAAAGCGCATTTATCTTTACACAAGAAAAAAGAACAGAAGCGCTGCGCATCTGTTCCGATTTTCTATTCTGTGCCAGACATGGCGGACTTTTTAAAGGGAAACAATCCAACTAACAAGTCCAGAAGCAGCAAGTTCGCACAGAAAGAAATAGACACCAAACAAAAACGTAAAGATTAACACCAAACCAGAACTTTGCATTAAGCCTTTAAAAGAAGGCCAGCGCACTTTTTTCAGTTCAGCGAAAATTGCTTTAGGAGAAAATGTTGGCATCTGAAGCAAATTCGTATCTTCCATACATTCTTTCCGGTTGCACACGAAAACTTGTAAGAGCATCCTCAAGCCAGTCTTTTGATGAAATACAATATGTGCAACTCTTTTCCTTTTCTACTTGGATTCTTTATGCAAAGTATGCTTGTTGCACTTTGGGCAATACTTTTTGATTTCGAGTCTTCCGATCTGGTTTTTCTTATTCTTTTCGGTCGTATAATTCCGTGAAAAACATTCTGTGCAGACCAAAGTTACTGTATCAGCCATTTTAAGGCCCCCTTTGCAATGTGGAAGTATAACATTTATCCATTCTTGTTTCAATAATTGAGCTAATTGGTTTTATCTTTTCATTCTTTATCTATCCCTTATCTCTGTTTCATTTCTAGAATCTTTTAGGATAGAGCCAAGTTTTCCATAATTTTGATTTTATAAATTTTAGTTGGCTTTTAAAGAATCGTAAACACGCATAGCTTTTAATTTGGTTCGGCGTACTTTACCAGGATTTATATCTAAAATCTTAGCAATTAAGACTTGCGAGTATCCTTTGCGTAAAAGATCTAACACTTTAAGTTCAACTGCATCCAAATGAGAAGAGAGCTGATTTAACACTTGATCACAAGCAATCTTAGTGATGAGATCTCGCTCTTCTTGATTAGTAGGGGTATATAATCCTGTTTCTTCGACGGATAAAAGTTTCCCCTCTTCATCAAGCATTTCATAAGGATAAGTGGCATAAGATGGGATTGTTTTTTGAGCTCGACTGGCTCGCTGGATTTCAGAAATACGATTTCGTAAGAAAGTCATAAATAAGGAGTAGAAATCGACTTGCAAATCCTCTCGATAGCGATTGACCGCCCGTTCTAAACAAATCAAAGCTTCGCTTTTCCAATCATCTAAATCAATAAGCCAAGAACATTTTTTATATGTCGTATAAATGAGCGGAAGTGATTGATTATACAAGAGGTCAAAAGCTTCTTCATCGTTTTGGTGAATGAGATAAAGCAGTTCGTTATGATTGAGTCGATTCGCCGCCATATTTTTATTCCTTTGCCTCTGCCGATTCACGGGCAGCTTGAATTTCATACAATAAAATTCCCGCCGCGACAGAAGCATTGAGAGATTGGACCTGACCATACATGGGAATGTGCACTTTGAAATCACAAGCATCCTTGACGCTTTTCGACATTCCTTTTCCTTCATTGCCAATAACAAGAACAAGTTTACGATCGTAAAGCCCTTGGCGATAGTCTACCGATGTATCATCAAAGTCGCTTCCTGCAATCCAATAGCCATGGTCCTTCAATTTCTTAAGAGCTTGGGCCATACTCGAAATACTCGCTACAGGAACCGAATAGGCCGCTCCTGCTGAGGTTTTGATCGCAGCTGGAGTAAGACCAGCTCCTTTATGACGGCACAAAATAATTCCACTTGCTCCCGCTGCATCGGCTGACCGCAAAATTGCCCCCACATTATGGGGATCTTGAATTTCATCAAGAGCCACTAAAAGTGCTTGTTTACCGGTTTGTCTTTCTTTATCTTCCGCTTTTTCGATGAGTTCGTCTAAATTTAAAGTTTGCATATCTTTGACGCGGGCTGCAATTCCTTGATGAACTCCTCGATCAGTAAGCTTATCTATTTCTTTTTTGGATACTGTTTTTAAACGAATGGATTTAGGCAAGGAGGCAAGAATTTTTTGAATACGTCCATCCACAGCTCCATTTTGGACATAAAGCTCCACAATTTCCTGTGGATTTTCTTGTAATGTCTCAAAGACATTTTTTCCATACACAATCATAATTGATCTCCAATCTCCATACACAACTCTAAAAGCTCATTCATACGCTCTTCGTGATGGTACAAATACAAATAACCGAATAAAGCTTCTAAGGCGGTGGCTTTTAAATACGTTTTCAAGTCTGCGTTTTTAGCTGGACTTTTAACATGAGCATTTCGACCACGACGAACGATTTCCAGTTCATCTTCATTTAAAAGGTTTTGTTCTAATAAATGATCCAATACTTTGGCTTGACCGATCGCACTACAACGCTTTGCGGCTTTTTTCTGAAGGACATCAGCTTTTCGCGTTCCTTGATCTAAAATGCGTTTACGGACTTTTGTAGTGTAGAGTGCGTCTCCCATCCAAGCTAAAGTTACAGGGTTCTCCATTACGATTTCCATTAGATCAGCCCTAGTTTCATCAATTCAGCGCGGCACGCATCAGCCGTTTCAAAATCTTTAGCTTTTACAGCTTGTTTCCACTGGCGATAGAGATTTAATTGCGTTTCACTTGGAATCTTAAGAGAAAGATCAACTCCTAAAACTTGAAGCATGCTTGTAATGGAGGCGTATAAAGACTCAATTTTAGCGTAATCCAAGTTGCGTGTGCGAAGTGCTTGGTTGAGTTCTTTTACTGTCGCTTGGAGCGCACTAATCGCATTTGGAGTATTGAGATCGTCTTCCATTGCATCCATAAAGGCTTTCCAAGAGGCTTCATCTTTCATGGCTTGAGGATGGTATTGATCCGCTAAGCACAATTGAAGAAGCGCTTGACGTAATGGTTTTTCAATTTTTCCGAGTTCTTTTTGTGCATTTTCCAAAACAGCTTGCGAAATGGTTAAAGGAGCCCGATAGTGTGTAGAAATCATCATCCAACGGCAAGCGGGTCCGCCATAGATTTCAATGAGATCCTTGGCCTGCATGACATTTCCTAACGACTTGGACATTTTGACTTTATCTTGCCCCACGTTAATCATGCCATTGTGAACCCAGGTATTAGCCAGCTTTGTTTGATTGCTCATACGGGATTGAGCTACTTCGTTTTCATGGTGAGGAAATTTCAAATCCAATCCACCACCGTGAATATCGATTGCTGGTTTACCAAATACGTCTTGAATCATAACAACACATTCGGTATGCCAACCAGGGCGTCCTTTTCCCCAAGGGGAATCCCATTGAATACCTTTATCCGTTTGTTTCCAAAGGGTAAAGTCTAAAGGATTTTCTTTTTTCTCATTTTCATCGATTCGAGCCCCTACTTGTAAATCCTCTAAGCGTTGGTGAGAAAGTTCTCCATAATTGGGATCAGAATTCACTCGAAAATACACGTCATTATCTTTGACGTAAGCAGCCCCTTTTTGAACCAAATCATCAATAAAAGAAATAATATGATCCATTGTTTCGGTAACTCGAGGAGTATAATCTGGATTTTTTGCTCCCAATGCTTGCCGGACTTCTTGGTAAACACGAATATAGCGATCGGTAATCTCTTTTTCCGTGGTGTTTTCTTCAATAGCTTTGGCAATGATTTTATCGTCCACATCCGTATAGTTTGATGCATAGGTGACATCATATCCTAAGGCTTCAAGCGTTTTATATAACGTGTCAAAAACGACAATCGGACGGGCATTGCCAATATGAGGGTCGTTGTAAACTGTGGGTCCACACACATACATCGAGACTTTTCCTTCTTCCATAGGAGTAAATGGTTCAATTGCTTGGGTATAGCTGTTATAAAGCTTCATATGATTCAGGATTGACCCATTAGGCCAAAAATCCTGTTCCTCCTTTCTTCAAATTTTCCTCTAAGGTCATCTATTTTTTTTAGGAAAAGTTAAAAATGGCTAGCGCCTATCCTCACGCAATAAATCGGCAAATTGTTGCAACAAGGACTCATCGATTCCTTGTTTCTTTAAGCTTTCGATATAAGCTGCATCTAAATCGTCGACATCTTTGGTTAAATCGTCCCGTTTTGTGTCCGTAAGACGTTGTTTAATAGCCATATTGGGCTCCCTTCTTTTAAATTGAGTTTTTCTACCTGCGACTTCTCAAGATGGAAGCTGAGGAATTCTCGGCTTACTGACTACAGACTGCATCTGAAAGATCTTACACAGCTTCCTTGAGCGTATAGGCTTGGGTATCTCCTATCCTAAATATTTCTATTTTTCAATAAATAACTATTCCTAAAAAAATAACTTATATCCCTATGCCAAAAGATAGGATTTAGAGCCTATTTGGTAAAAAACTAGGTTTAGTTCTTCCATTGTACGAATTTTTTAAAAGGACTCAACCAATCCACTAATCGCCTCTTCTTTCCCATTTCTTCTTAAGCCTTTTTTAGGACTTTAAACCAAAATGGATAAAAAAAGAAAGAAGGTCCGAAGACCTTCTTTGGAGTTTGCAATGAAATTAAGCA
>CAZTNF010000035.1:0-15288 GCA_964615295.1 uncultured Erysipelotrichaceae bacterium
ATGCCGAAAAGGAATAGGCAAGCACTTTTTGTGAATATTTTTAAATGATTCACAAATAAACTTTGGCTCTTATAGATTTTCTTTATATCTCAAATTCTTTATGTAAGCACTTTCTTGAAGAAAACACAAAAATAGAACCCCTTTTTGGCATAAAAATAAAGAAAAAGAGCATAAACGTCAAAACTCGGGCATTTTTTTTGATTAAAATAAGATCTACCTTTCGTTGAAATGATTAGGTATTCAGTTTTTAAAAGGTAGGTTACAATATAATCGGTTTAAAATCCTTAAACGTTTTAGATGGCTTTTTCTGAGTTAATTCTGACTTTATAGCCATTTTCCTTGAAATTCCCTTCTTAGTCTTGGCCATCTATGTGGATTTAGAAAGGAAAAATTATGGTGTTTAAGAGTTCTAAAACCACCCAGCAACCAGATTTAGGTTCGGCTCGGCTAGGCCCTCTTTTAGTTAAGCTAGCTTTGCCTTGTATCGTTGCACAAGTCATCAATGTTCTTTATAACATTGTCGATCGGATGTATATTGGCCACATTACAGGAACAGGAACGCTCGCTTTAACGGGTATAGGGGTAACGATGCCCCTCATTACCGCCGTATCAGCTTTTTCGGCCTTAGTGTGTATGGGGTCCGCTCCAAGAGCCTCTATTTTTTTAGGCCGTCAAGATAAGGAGATGGCTGAAAAAATTTTATCCAATTCCGCTTGTTTGTTGGTCATCACAGCTTTGATCTTAACTTGTGTGATTGAATTTTTCGGTCCAACGCTTTTGATTTGGTTTGGAGCAAGTGAAGCCACTTTGCCATATGCCTGGGATTATATTCGGATTTATGGATTAGGAACTCTTTTTGTTCAAATCTCTATTGGCTTAAATGCATTTATCAATAGTCAAGGTTACTCCACATGGGGAATGGGAACTGTACTCGTAGGAGCCATTTGTAACATTATTTTAGACCCCATTTTTATCTTTATATTCCAACTTGGGGTGAAAGGGGCCGCTTTAGCCACGATTCTTTCTCAAGGGGTTTCCGCTGGATTTGTTCTTTGGTTTTTGTCTTCTAAGCACTCTTACTTGCATTTAAAAAGGAAAGATTTCCGATTAAATTTTGAAATTTTAACCCCCTGTTTAGCTCTGGGTTTTTCTCCCTTTGTCATGCAAATCACAGACAGTTTGCTGATCATGAGTTTTAATTCTTCTCTTTTAAAGTATGGAGGGGATTTAGCGGTTGGATCTATGACTATTTTGAATTCTGTCAATCAATTTGCGATGCTTCCCTTAATGGGACTATCTCAAGGGGCCCAACCCATTCTCTCTTATAATTTAGGAGCAGGAAAACTAGAGCGGATCGTGAAAACCTTCAAGATGCTTTTGATTTCATGTGTGGTCTATGCTTGGACTTTTTGGGCCGCTTGTGAATTTGCTCCCCAGTTCTTTGCCCATATTTTTACCTCAAGCCCCGAATTGATTGAATACACCAGTTGGAGCTTACGTCTCTTTATTTTTGGATGTGGCTTTTTAGGCATTCAAGTGGCGTGTCAACAAACTTTTGTAGCGCTAGGCAATGCAACTACTTCGGTTTTTTTAGCCTGCTTACGAAAAATTTTCTTGTTGATTCCATTTATTTATCTCTTCCCTTTATTTTTAGAAGATAAAGCGATGGCTGTCTTTTTAGCCGAACCGGTGGCTGATATCATTTCTGGAACCACAGCTGGAATTTTATTTTATCGCTATCTAAAACGCCTACCTCAATTGATTCAAAATAAGCAAGTTTTGGCTACTAAAGAAGATACTCTTCAAAATATTTAAAGGAGTATTGTTCTGGATATTTCTTTATGCCAAGATATCTTTCATTTCAGCGAAGGTGAGACCCAAATTTCTCTTTTCAAAAGAGAAGTTTGAAAAAACGAAGATTTTTCAATGGCCTGAAAAATGCTTTGAGGTCTTATCTTAAAAGAAAGGAATGATATTTTGGCTTTTACTTTATCTGCCTCTAAAGAACAAATGGATTTAGGAACCGCCCCCGTCGGAGGCTTGTTGCTTAAACTAGGAATTCCATCTATCATCGCTCAGCTTACCCATATTGCTTACAATATGGTGGATCGAATGTATGTTGGTCATATTGAAGGGTATGGAGAGGTCGCTTTAACGGGCTTAGGAATTGCTTTGCCCGTGATAATGCTTATTTCCGCCTTTTCGGCTTTGGTTTGTATGGGAGCGGCTCCAAGATCAGCCATTTATATGGGCCGTCAAGATAAAAAGATGGCTGAAAAGATTTTATCTAGTGTAACAACTTTAATTTTTTATTTGGCCATTGTCTTAACACTCATCATTGAATTTTTTGGACCTACGATTTTGATGTGGTTTGGAGCGAGTGAAGCTACTCTTCCTTGGGCTTGGGAATACACACGAATTATGGGCTTAGGAACGATCTTCGCCTTATTGTCTTTAGGTTTGAGCGCTTTTATCACCGCCCAAGGCTTTGCTTTATGGGGATTGCTTGCCATTTCCATTGGAGCGGTGGCTAACATCTTTTTAGATCCACTTTTTATCTTCACTTTTAATATGGGAGTTGCTGGGGCTGCTTGGTCTACAGTGATTGCTGAAGCTCTTTCGGGACTCTTCGTCTTATGGTTTTTAGTCTCGAAGTTTTCCTATTTGCACATCCAAAAATCCTACCTTAAATTGGATTGGACCATTCTTGGACCTTGCTTATTGTTAGGCTTTTCGCCTTTTTTGATGCAAGTGACGGAAAGTGCCGTAATGATTTGCTTCAATTCCTCTTTATTGAAATATGGAGGAGACTTAGCTGTAGGAGCGATGACCATTGTCTCCTCCATTAACCAGTTCATCCTGTTGCCTTTACAAGGAATGACTTTAGGAGCTCAACCGATCTTGTCTTACAATTTCGGAGCAGCGAATAAAGAGCGGATTGATAAAACTTTCCGTTTATTGCTCATTGGATCTTTGGGATATGCTCTTGTGGCTTGGCTGTGTGTTCATTTGGCTCCTGAGATTTTGGTTATGCCGTTTACGAATTCTCCTGAGCTTATCAAATACACTTCTTGGGCAATGCAGATTTATCTCAATGGATGTCTTTTTGTGGCGATTCAAGTGCCTTGTCAAAATACTTTTGTGGCTTTAGGGGATTCAAGAGATTCAATTTTCGTAGCTTGTTTTCGGAAGATCATTGTTCTCATCCCTTTAATCTATATTTTCCCACTCATCTTCTCAGATAAGGTAGCTGCTGTATTTAGTGCAGAACCTGTGGCTAATATTGCTGGAGGGATTGTTTCTGGTATTCTTTTTTATCATTACACCAAAAAACGTCTGCCTCTCCTCATTGAAGAAAATAAAAAAGCGCTCTTGGATAAATCCGACTATCTCAGTCCCGATTTAGATTAAAGAAAAGACGTGAACGTTCCAAAATTCTTACGTTCACGTCTTTTTTAGTCATGAGGTGGAAACACTGGTTTACAACGAAACGTGTCTCCGTTGTGTACTTCTATTTAGCCACCTCTAAAAGCGTGACACAGTCCGCACCAGTGGCAGATCGCACTTACTTCTAAGGGCTATTGGTATGGGACAGCTGATCCCTGAGCCTACCTTCGCTGATCTAGACCACTCTCAACCTAACAATGCATTGCGTATCCCCAGTGCTCTAGCCTCTTGTACAGTATGAAGACATCTTCTAGAAAGAAGCGAAGACTCAAGAGACTTGATTTGAATGCTCATGACAGACTTGGTCTGTTCCCTGCCCCAGTAAATGCTTTGTCTTTACCTTTTATTTTTAGCCTTCTAAATGGTTGAGCATCCATTCAATTCCCGTGGCTAAACGCGAGGCTGAGTTTTGAAAGTGATTGCCCAAATTAATTTCGCAAATTGTTTTCACTCCCTTTTGAGCTAAAATTTTTTCCATCACTTCAAGAGTGGGCCTCAAAGAGGATAGGCGCAAATTTTTCGAATTCCATTCCTTTTCGCTTGTGGAAAAATAGACACACATGGGCAAACGGGAAGGGATGTGCTCCAAAAACCACGCTTGAAAATCTGGATACCAAAACGATCCGGATACAGCACACACTCCCGCCCATTGATCCCATTGACACATAGCAAAAACACTAAAGAGTCCCGCTAAGGAATATCCTGCAATTGTTTGTAATCCATAAGAATGAGAAAGATGAGCTTGAACTTCAGGAATAATGTCCCTTATCAAAGTTTTTAAATAGTCTGGAGCCCCACCTTTACAACGTAAATACTTGGGAAAATTTTGTGGAGTATCCCAAGGGGCTAAAAGTGTATTCCATTGAGCATTAGAAATTTCAATACAGGCCAACGAAAAAGGAGGGAGTTTCTTTTCTTGCAATAAAGAGAGAAAATTGGGATCGATTTGATGTGCCAATAAATAGACGATAGGCGCTTTAGAAAGATTACAGTCATAAAGTTGAATGGAAAAACTAGCTGAAGTGAAGTGTTGAATGGTCCAAGAGGAAAAAAGAGAAAAATCATTTGTCATAAATGTCTCCTGACTGAGAGAGGAAGATACACAATTTCTTTTTGGGATGATGTTAAATTTTCTCTTAAAAAAGAGGCTTAAAAATAAAAAAATGAGCCAAAGGCTTTTAATGAAACAAACTTTCTTAAGAAATAAAAAATTAAAAACCCGTGACTTAGTTTTAATAAACTTATCATCACGGGTTCAAATAATATCATAATGGCAGGGGTAGCAGGATTTGAACCCACATTAACGGTTTTGGAGACCGTTGCTCTACCCTTGAACTATACCCCTATCTATATTTCTGTTTTTTAATAACTTGAAGCATTCCTTGAATGCCTGTTTATCTTATCAAGATTTTGGAAGAGGTGCAAGTTTTCCTCAAGAAAATTTAAAATATTTTAGCTCCTCCTTTTTTCCAAAGTCATTCAATAGTGATAGGTAATCCTTTGAAGTCATCTCCAGATTTTCCCCCACTCCAAACCGTACGTGAAATCTTTCAACTTCATACGGCTTTCCATCCTATTTGTTTCTACTTGTTCGTAACTAGTCTAAAATGTCAATGTAATCCACACTGATACGAGTTTTCACCTTTTTGGTTCTTTTGTATGTAGTTGACAAACTCATCTTCATTCATTTCTTTAAGGAATTGCATGGATTCATTGTCTAATCCTGTTGTCTTGTTTCCCTTGTTTGCTTTGATATTTCGATATGCAAGTTTTAAGTTGTTAGGTGAAATGATAGGACTGTATAAGTCTTTTTCAACTTCACCGTCCATAGATTTCTTATATAGTTCCTCAAAGGTGGTCTGCATATCGTAATACTCTGCTGTACGGATTGCTTCATTTCCTTTCATACTATCACCCTTCTTTTGAAGGGTGAAAACTCGTTTGAATACCCACTCTGTATGAGTGACTGTTACTTACTTTTGATACAAATGGGACTAGAGGCTTTTGCTCCACAGCTTATTATCACTGCTTCACAGCTCCTACCTCCTCTTTCACAGTAGCTCGATAATTTATTAGTTCTTACGAACACTTATATTTACCTATCACCCTGTTAGCACAGTTATTAGTGACCTACTGCTTCCCTCGTTCCAATACTTCTATCTTCGCTATACTTAGGTTTGGGTTCTTTACCCCTGCTGACTGGACATCCCCTGTAAGGATGTAGGGATTTTCATAGCGTTCAATCTTACCGATCCCCATCAACGATCTCTTGGATCCTACGATCTTTGTTTCGTAGTTGCAGTTTAGAGGCGTACCTTCGAACCTTCCACAGTGCTTTTTAAGCACATTGTCTCACCATATATAACTCAATTGACCCCCGACATATCAGTGACTCGTATTCCTACGCATTTCCCACTAGGTTTCCCTAATGAATCACCTCTCTGCCGACTTCACCGAGCTTTGTACACTTCAAGTTGCTAACCCATTCATGCACATCGGAGTATTAGGGGGTTGGTTTCGGGTCGTTACACCCTCATTCCCATCCTTGAAGTATTAGTTGTTGATGAATTAAGATTAGTTTCTAATCCACCACAGCTAGCTTTTCACTACCTAACGAGTCGCACGAACGTATACACTAAGATCATCTCTTAAGATTTAAATCCTTTAAAAGCTAGAAAGGAGGAGGAACAAAAGAAGATCCTTTTGTTCTCTATTTAAATGATTTCTGTTGCAAAACGAATGGAGTTTTTACAGCTCTCCGTTTTTAATGAACTCAACGCTGAAAAAGCTCACTTTGAAAAGGAAACGGGGCGCAAAGTCCTTGATTTTACCCTTGGTTCCCCCGATATTCCCCCCGCATCCGCTGTCATTCAGACGCTGAGTACCCAGGCTAAAGATCCGCTTAATTATCGCTATGCTATTCAACCTTTACCCTTATTGGTAAAAGCCATTCAAAATTGGTATCACGAGCGCTATCAAGTGAATCTAGAGGAAGAGGAAATCTGTTTGCTTCAAGGCTCTCAAGAAGCTCTTGTAAACCTACCTCTTCTTTATTGCAATCCGCATGATATCATTCTCATTCCAGATCCATATTATCCAGCCTATGTCGATGCTCCTCATATGGCCGAAGCGGATATTTGGTTTGTGCCTTTAAAAGCCGAAAACGATTACCTCATGGATCTCGATGCCATTCCTAAAGAGGTGTGCGATAAAGCTCGTATGATGATTGTTTGTTATCCAAATAATCCCACTGGAGCTACTGCACCCGATTGGTTTATTGAAAAGCTTATTGCCTTTGCTAAAAGGCATCATATCTTAGTGGTCTTTGATAATGCCTATGGCGATTTGGTGTTTGAAGGGCCGCTTGGTAAAAGCTTTTTATCTTTTCCTGGGGCTAAAGAAGTAGGAGTTGAACTCAACTCTTTTTCTAAATCTTATGGAATGGCAGGAGCTCGTTTAGGAATTCTTTGTGGAAATCCCAATGTGATTGCTCAATACAAAAAGCTTAAATCCAATATGGATTATGGAGTCTTCTTACCCGTTCAATATGCCGGAGTAACAGCTCTAGAAACCGGCCAAAGCGTAGTGGAGCAGACGCGAGAAACCTACCAGATTCGTCGTTCTCTCATTCAAAAAGAATTCAGTATGGCGGGATGGGATTTGCCATTGCCAGCTGGTACGATGTTTATTTGGGCTCCTATTCCAGAGCGTTACGAAAATGCGATGGCTTTTACCAAAGATTTATTGCGTCAAACCGGCATTCTTGTTACTCCTGGTACGGCTTTTGGAGAGATGGGAGAGCGTTATGTTCGTCTAGCTTTAGTGGTATCGAGCTATACTATTCGTCAAGCAGCTAAACGCTTAGCCCAAACCGAATTTTTTAACCATTTTTAATAAAATAAAAGCGGTTGCTTAATTGCTCATGAGCAATTTTAACAACCGCTTTTTCTTGAATAGAAAAAATAAATGATTGTAGACTATGCTTTTTGGTTTTGTTCTTTTTGAAGGAGATCACGAATTTCTTGAAGCAATACGATTTGAGGATCAGGTTTAGCTGCTTCAGCCTTTTCAGCTTCTGCTTTGGCTTCTTGTGCTTTCTTGAAGAGGGCTTTTTCGGTTCTAGTGCGAGCAGCATTGATGGCTTTTACCATGCAGAAGATCACAAAAGCGATGATCAAGAAGTTTAAGATGGCTTGTAAAAAGGCCCCATATTTCAAATCAGCCGATCCTACGGTAACAGAGAGTTCCGCAATGTTTACGCCAGCGCAAAGCATACCAACAAGCGGCATTACCATATCGTTTACTAAAGAGTTTACGATAGCAGTAAATGCATTACCCATGATGATACCAACAGCTAAATCAATGACGTTTCCTCTCGAAATAAATGCTTTAAACTCATTCACAAATTCTTTCATGAAGGGGAATTCCTTTCTTTATCTGCTTTTAAGGTAAATGATTCATACTTAAATCGCTTTAAAAACGCTTAAAAAATTCACATAGACTTCCCACTTCTTTGCGAAAAAGAACGCTTAATTTTTTGAATTTTATGGGCTGAAAAAGAAGAGTTTCTTTTTATTTAACATCTCTTTATCGAGATGTTCTTTATCCTGAAGTGAATAGAAAAATCAAAGCTTTTGAAGATAGTGGAATTTAAATTTTAAAGGCCTTGAAAAGATTTAAAAAGCAAAAAGCCTACTCTAGAAAAGAGTAGACGATTAAAGCAAAACCTAAAGACCAATGGGTTCTGTCTTTTCTTTTAACCAATTGGCTTCTTCTACTGAAAGCCTTGGAGAGATAGTGTCGTACACTCGTTTGTGGTACGCATTAAGCCATTCGATTTGATCCTCATTCATAAGACTTACATCCAACCCACGCACATCAAAGGGAACAAGAGTAAGAGGTTCATGTTTTAAGAACTCTCCATATCCAGTTGTAAATGCTGGTTGAACCACTAAAAGGTTTTCATGACGAATGCCATATTTTCCTTCTTCATACATTCCTGGCTCATCGGAAGTGATCATTCCTACCGCCAGTTCAGCACTGTCCCGACGTTCTGGAACAACCCGCCAGCGAATACCATTGGGGCCTTCATGCACACTCAACATGGCACCGACTCCATGACCAGTTCCATGATTAAAGTCTTTTCCCTCTTTCCAAAGCCATTCTCTAGCTAAAATATCTAAGTTTAAGCCGCGAGCACCTTTTGGAAAAATAGCTCTTGCTAGATCAATATGACCTTGTAAAACACGGGTAAAAGCCCGCCGCTCTTCTTCGGTTAAAGGACCAAGTACGAAAGTTCGAGTAATATCGGTTGTTCCTTGTAAATAATGGCCGCCAGAATCTACTAAAAATAAGTGGCTTGGTTGAAGTGGAACGGGATTTTCCTCATCTGGATGATAGTGAGCCATCGCCGCATTGGCTCCATAAGCGGAAATCGTCGAGAACGATTCGTCTAAAAAATGAGGATCCAAAGCGCGCAACTCATGAAGGTGATTACGAGCTGAAATTTCGGTGACAGGTTGACCTTGGGCCATCATGGATTCTAACCATTTCCAAAAGCGAATCATGGCGACTGCATCTTTGCGATGAGCTTCTTTGGCTCCCTCAACTTCCACCGGATTTTTCTGTGCTTTCATGAGTTGAATGGGATCTTCACCCCACAATGGTTCTTGAATAGTACGACCAATTCGAGAGTTTATGAAGCCTTTGTCCATCAAAACAGGTCCTTCGAGCGTTTTGACATCTTCATAAATAGCATCGTACGGACGAATTTCAATATTATTTTGAGCTAACCATTCTCTGCTAGCTGCATCTAAACGCGAAGCATCAATGTAAAGCACCCCATCGTCTAGACCAAGGATGCTGTACGCAAGAGCTACTGGAAAACTTGGAATATCGTTAGCGCGTAAATTGTAGAGCCACGCCACTTCATCGATTTTAGAAATCACATGGTGTTGAGCCCCTACCTCTTTCATAACTTGACGTACATCAGCCAGTTTCTCGCTAATCTCTTTGCCACTGTATTTTTCATGATAATGAAAGGTTCGAGTGTGGGGTAAAGCTGGACGATTTTCCCAAGCTTCGCCTGCAATATCCAAATCGGTGATGATATCGAGATGTTTCGCTTGAAGTTGCTTTTCGTAGGTTTCAAAATCTTGCATAGATACACACCGACCATCAAAAGCGACTTTTTGTCCTTCTTGAACATTGTCTAAAATGTATTGAGCAATGGTAGGAGTTCCTGGCTGCCCTTGTTTCATCAGTTCAATGCCACTGTCTTTTAATTCTTTTGCGGCCTGAATGAAGTAGCGACCATCTGTCCAAAGTGCTGCTTTGTTTTGAAGTACTACGAGAACACCTGCACTACCAGTAAACCCAGAAAAGTGTTTACGGGCCATGAAATGTTCCGAAACGTATTCAGTATCGTGAAAATCCGAAGTTGGAATGATCAAAGCAGCTACATCATGGGCTGCCATTTTTTTACGCAACGTGGTCAATCGTTTTTGAATCATAAGCGCCTCTTTTCTTATGTTTTATTATGCGACAAACTTCAAGTATTCACCAAATTCCTTCCTTCTTTCTAAAAGCTTTTCTTTTTTTCCTAATAAACTGGTTCACAAAACATCAAATTATGTTTTTCGTTCTGTATTTCTATTTAAAAGCGTGACCCAGTCAGAATCAGGGGTGGATCACCCCCGCTTTCAAAGGCCGTTGATATGGGGCAACGGACGCCTGAACATTCTGAAAACCTTGCGAATACAAATCCACAATGCTGATTCATTCTGCATCTGTATTCTCAAGGCTTTAGCGTCTTCTCGTATAGTGTTAAGAGATTCTCCAAAGAGAAGTGAAGGCTTTACTTGGTTTAGATGCTCATGATAGGCGCGGTCTGTCTTACCCTAGTGATGCTTAGATCTTTTATTTGTGTTTAATCTTGTATTACAGGTTATTCTCCCAGAGAAATCTTGGGCAAGAGACCCACGGCCCGCCTGATTTCTTTTATTCCAGTACCACCCTTCCAGAATATTCCTGACCTTCTCTTTTTTTATTTGTAGATATGGATCGTATTTCCGCTCTTTAATATTCCGCATTATCATCGGGATCCATACTTCCGCAATACCCACAGGTGAATTTCTTTCTCTTTCTTTGAGGCTGCTGCAGTAATGGCCCACTTTCGAGGTAAGGCTGTATAATCTTTACCCCATTCGGCATAGTATTCCGGTCTTTCCTGCCCATATTCTGCGAAATATTAAGGGGATGGTTTCAGGTCGTTACTCCCTTAAACAAGATATCTTTTTTTCAACACATAATAAAAAGGATTGTAAAATCATCCTAAACAGAATCTCGAATAGAAAAAGCCGCTAGTAGTAGCTAGCGGCTTTTTAAGATGTATTGGGCCTAATCCATTAAAAAAGACATCCCTAATGGATGTCGAAAATTTAAAAATAGAAATTTCTTTTAAGGAGCGGGAGCTGGAACAGGTTGATCAAGAGTTTCGGAAAGTTTGACCATAGAGTCAAGCTGTTTATGCGTTAAAGGATACCCAAAAGCTTCAGCACTTTCATGTTCAAAGCCATCCGAACTATAGATTTTTCCCACGGCTTGGGCTCCGTAAGCTCCAATAGCCGTTAAAATCACCATAATTAAGACCATTTTGAAGATATAGGTTCCCACATTACGGGCTTTAAACGTATTTTCTAAGCGCATATATTTGAATTGACCCCAAAACGTAACCAAAGGAATTATTAAGAGAATGGTTTGGACTAAATAAGCCGCGGGTAAAGGACTACTCAAGTAAAACATCAAATTCAAAGCAGCATGGCTAAGAACTGCATTCGCAAAACCAAAAGATTGAATCCACAAGGTGTAATTATTCAAAGCGCCAATGGTCACAAATAAGCTTATAAAATACATTAAATTCAATAAAAAGATGATAAGAGTTTTGCGTGAACGAGAGCGCACTGCGCTCAAGCGCACTGCACGCGATACGGCACAAAGCCAAGTAAAGGTGAGCCATCCTGCATACAATAAGGGGGAATATGGGATCCAAGGGGCTCCAATAGAAAATAGACAGGATACCCAAAGCATAAAATTGGCTAGCGTATCGGTACGGGAATGCCAACGTTTAATTTTACGAATTCCAAACGTTTTTAAGGAAAAAGGAGTGGTGAGTACCGCTGTAATCTTAAGAGGCAAGAGCAGAAGCAAAGCGGATATGAGAACAGCCGAACCTGTCCAAATAATCGCTTTCAGCAAGGTGGATGACATACGAATTAATCCTTTCGGGTTATGGTTCGATCTTTTACGCTTTTTTAGCTATCGTCTCGGATTGGTTTTCCATACACATAAACGTATAGTGCTAAGGAAATGAAAAAGATCAATACACACATAAGAATAACATTGATCGCAGGGATCAGTACACTTACCAAAATTGTCCCAAAAAGTTTCATAAAAATAAGATACACTCCAAAAAGAGCCGCCAATGCACTCCAGCGCTTCCAACCCTCGAATCGCATTAACACATCTAGAGTTAAATGAATACAGATATAGCTTCCTAATGCTTGCCCAAGATTGGAAAAACCAAAAGAAAACAAGGACTGGAGATTATGAGTCTCTACAATTTGGTTTACCGCTTGATATCCTCCAATCCACAGCGCTCCAAAAGCTAAGAGATCGGAATAGCGAAGCAGGACTGGATGCTGAGCAAAAAATGCGAACAAAGGTTGAGCGGTATCTTTTTCTTGATCAACTATTGCTTTTTTTAAAGCGCAGTGGGCCTTTTGAAAAGCGATCATTGCTTTTTCTTGGCTTTCTTGGGTTCCATAACGGTTGGCTTCATGAAGATCTTGAATAAGAGGGTATAGAAGAGATTGTTGGACTCGCAAAGGTAAGGGACTATTTTTTACCTTCAAAATAAACGCCTCAGCTTGCTTTTTAAAGCGATGAGGAACCTTATAAGTCGATAAATAAGGCGAAGCAAAATACACATACAAGTTCATAGTTTTTCAGTCTAAAGGAAAACTCGACAGAAAAAAAGGTTTTAGATCTAGGAGGAAAACGATCTATAGATCTATTTTTAACAAAAAACGGCCCTACTAGAGAGCCGCCTTTTCTTAGTACTGAAAAATTTTCTCTAAGATCCAATTTTGATGCAAGATTATTTGATTTTAGTAGAGTCTAAGACTGCTTTCCAATCGCTTGGAATCGTTTGAGCTTGTGTTTGAACCACTTGAATTAAATCCACTGGAGGATGGAGTGCGATTTCTTTGCGCAAGACTTCAATCTTATTGGTCAAGGCATAATACGTATCCCAATAATTGACGTTTTGGGCATAGCACACTAATTTTATTTGAATGGCTCGACCATCTTGGGTATACGTTCCTACCACTGTTTTGGGAGCGGGATCAGTTAATACTCCTGATTGTTCATCCATAAGGTCTTTGGCCTTTAACCGAAATCCCTCATAATCGTCCAAACACGAGATAGGCACCACAATGTTAATGCGACGGGTCGGATAAAGCGAATAGTTCACCACAGATTGAGAAATGAGAATGGCATTTGGAATAACCACTTGTTGATTATCTACTGTTTTAAGGGTGGTAAACATGATTTCAATGGCAGTGACTGTTCCCTCTAAGCCATCACAGGCAATATAATCCCCTACTTTAAAGGGTTTAGTGATCAAAATCTGCATTCCACTTGCTACATTGGACATATTTTCTTTTAAAGCCAAGGAAACTCCTAGCCCCACTGCTGAAAAGGCTCCCACGATCACACTCATATCCACCCCAAGTTGACCTAAAGCAATAATGAAGCCAGTAAAACGAATCGCTGTATTGGCAAGAGAGCCTGTAAAGGTTAAAACACCTTCATCTACCCCTTTTTGATTGTGCAAGCGCATAATTTGACGCTTTACAAAAGGACCAAGAAAAAAACCAATAGCCACTTCAACTACAGCCGCCATAACCTTTACTAAATAACTGTTTTGAAGCGCTTGAGCTATTTCATCCATAATTACTCTGCCTCCTCATTTATTGGTCTAAAATGGGCTAAAAGCTTATGTTAAGTATAAAAAAAAGTCCCTGATTTAGGCAGGGACTTTTTTAGAGTTCGTTATTCTTCAGGATTAATGGCTTTTTCCAAGCGTTCAATCGCAGTATTGATACGACGCATAGATTCTTCTTTTCCTAAAATATAGGTGATTTCAATTGCGCCTCCAGGAGTGAATTGCTTTCCAGAAAGAGCCGTACGCCCAGGCCAGAGAACTTGCCCGTTTTTCAAGTTGAGCTTTTTAGGTAAAGCAAGCATCTCTTCATGAACTCTTTCCATTGTCCATTCTTCCTCTGGAATGGCTTTTAAAGTTTCATTGATGGCTTTTAAAGCCGTTAAGGCAATCTCTGGAGTGGACTTCATCTTTTTATGGCGATACATCTCTAAGTCGTATTCACCAGTCTGATCGAAGAAGTCTACAGAGTCTTCGATTTGAGTCAGAACATCAATACGGGGTTTGATGATCTTAGCCAAATCTTTTAAAGGATAAGGCCCTTTAACGGCTTTTTGTAAATAAGGACGAACGGTTTCAAAATAGGTATCATCATCCATATTGCGTAAATACATCCCATTCATCCAAGTCAGTTTGTCGATATCAAAAATCGCAGGCGAACGGGAAATGCGGCTCACATCAAAGATTTCAACAAGTTCATCCAAAGAATAAATCTCACGATCCGTTGGAGGGGCCCAGCCCAATAAAGCAATGTAATTGATGATGGCTTGAGGCAAGAAGCCCTTGGCCACTAAGTCTTGGAAAGAGGCATCCCCATTGCGCTTAGACAATTTATGTTTTTCATCCTTCATAACAGGAGGCACATGAACATAGGTTGGCCGTTCCCATCCATAGGCATCATAAATCAAATTATATTTTGGGGTAGAGGAAAGATACTCGTTTCCACGGACGACGTGAGTAATATTCATCGTATGATCATCGATGATGTTGGCAAAATTATAGGTAGGAAAGCCATCCGATTTTAATAAGATTTGCTCATCTAATAAATCACCATCGAACTCAATGTGTCCATATACTTCATCATCAAAAGACGTTTCGCCAACATTAGCAATTGTCTGTCGAATGACATAGGGTTCCCCTGCCTCTAACTTAGCTTGAATTTCTTCTTGAGATAAGTGCTTGCAAGGATCATCAAAGCGGAAAGAAATACCAAGTGAATCCGCTTCTTTACGCTGAGCTTCCAGTTCTTCTTCGGAACAGAAGCAATAGTGAGCATGACCCGTCTTGACCAATTCTTCGGCATAGCCTTTATACATCCCAAGGCGTTGAGATTGGATGTAAGGCCCATAGTCTCCACCAATATCTGGTCCTTCATCCCAATTCAATCCTACACTTTTGAGGGTATCGTAAATGATATCTTCAGCACCCTCCACTTTCCGTTCTTGGTCTGTGTCTTCAATGCGTAACAAAAAGTCTCCACCATCGTGTTTTGCGATGAGATATTCAAAAAGCGCTGTTCGCAAGTTTCCAATGTGCATATAGCCAGTGGGCGAAGGAGCGAACCGCGTTCTAACTTTTTTCTTATCCATAACTAGTGCTCCTTTTATTAATTCTTTTTCTATCTGCCTGAAAGTTTAGACGATTTCTTGCGCTTTCGCAAAAAGAAGCCAAAACAGAAGTATAATCGTTCTTTCTCCTTAAAAAAATGTCTTCTATCACTTTTTTCTTAGCCTAACCCAAGGAATAAAAAAAGATCTATGCTTTAGGCACAGATCGAATTTTTAAATTGGCTGGAGCACATGGATTCGAACCATGGAAATGGCAGATTCAGAGTCTGC
>CAZTNF010000036.1:0-15239 GCA_964615295.1 uncultured Erysipelotrichaceae bacterium
GCTAAATAGAAGTACAAAATGTAGAATGGTCATTTTTCTATGTTTGGTGAACCAGGTATAGAGTATGAACAATGACGATAACAATCAACAATATGGAAAATGGATTTTTTGGATTGTGGTTGGCATTTTAGCCATTCTTTGTGTGGCTTGGTTCATGTAAAAAGCCTGATCGTTGCTTAGGCGCGATCAGGCTTTTTTTAGTTACGATTCTTTTAGTTCTAACATCATATCGCGCAATTGAGCGGCGCGTTCGAAATCGAGTTCGGCTGCAGCTTGACGCATTTCTGTTTCGAGTTGAGCAATGTATTTGGCTTTGTCTTTTTTTGTGAGTTTTTGTCGTTTGGCCAAATAATGTGCGGTCATATCCTTGGTTTCTTTGGAATGGACAACTTCACGAATCGGTTTGAGTATTGTCTTAGGCACAATGCCATGTTTGGCATTGTAATCCATCTGAATGGCTCGACGTCTAGCCGTTTCATCGATAGCATAGCGCATCGAATCGGTGATGGAATCTCCATACAAAATAACTTTTCCATTCGCATTGCGTGCCGCTCGACCAATAATTTGAACTAAAGAGCGCTTGGAACGCAAGAACCCTTCTTTATCCGCATCCAAAATCGCAATAAGCGACACTTCGGGAATGTCTAAGCCTTCTCGAAGTAGGTTGATGCCCACCAAAACATCGTATTTTCCTTTGCGCAAATCTTGGATGATTTCAGTGCGCTCAATGGTTTTAACTTCATGATGCAACCAAGCGACTTTTAAACCTTGATTTTTGAAGTATTCCGTTAAATCTTCCGCCATGCGTACGGTGAGTGTGGTTACTAAAGTGCGCTCATTGCGTTGAAGACGAGCTTTGATTTCATCCACCAAATCGTCAATTTGACCCATAGTAGGACGCACTTCCACTTGAGGATCGAGAAGTCCTGTGGGACGAATGATTTGTTGAACAATTTCGCCTTGGGTTTGTTCCAGTTCATAATCTCCAGGGGTAGCGGAGACATAAATAGTTTGGGGGGCTTTTTGTTCAAACTCATCAAAGCGTAAGGGGCGATTGTCCAAAGCAGAAGGCAACCGGAAACCATAATCGACCAGCGTCTGTTTGCGGGCGTGATCGCCATTATACATCCCTCGGATTTGAGGAAGCGAAACATGGGATTCATCTACCACAAGTAAAAAATCTTTGGGAAAGTAGTCGAAAAGAGTATAAGGAGTTTCGCCCTCTTGGCGTCCATCGATGTGGCGCGAATAGTTTTCAATGCCTGGACAAACTCCAAATTGACGCAGTGATTCCACATCATAGGTACAGCGTTGAGAAATCCGCTCTTTTTCCAAGGGCATGTCCTTTTCTTCAAAATATTCCACTCGCTTGGCCAATTCGGCTTCGATATCGTCAGCGGCACGATTGATAATATCCATACTGGTTGCATAGCCGCTGGCAGGATATAAATTGTAAAGAGAATAGGCTTGAATGAGTTTTCCAGTTAAGGGATCGATTTCACAAATGCGTTCAATTTCATCCCCGAAGAGTTCAATGCGAATGAGGAAGTTTTTAGAATATCCTGGAACAATATCAATGACATCTCCTCGTACCCGAAAGGTTCCTGGAGCCTGTTCGATATCGTTGCGTTTGTATTGTTGGGCAATCAAGCGCTTTAACAAATCCTCTCGTTCAATGACTTCGCCCACCCGAATAGTATCAATCATGTCTTTGTATTGTTCTGGATTAGAGGCACCATAAATACAAGCTACAGAAGCGACAATGATTGTGTCGGGCCGATGCAAAATGGAATTGATAGCGGCCATACGCAACATATCGAGTTCTTGGTTGGTTTTAGTGTTTTTATCAATGTATGTATCCGTTTTAGGCACATAAGCTTCAGGTTGATAAAAATCAAAATAAGAGACAAAGTATTCCACACGGTTGTGGGGAAAAAACTCTTTAAGCTCAGCATACAGCTGGCTCGCCAATGTTTTGTTGTGGGCAAAAACCAAAACGGGTTTATTGACTTGCGCAATGACATTGGAAATCGTATAGGTTTTTCCCGTTCCCGTGGCACCAAGCAACACTTGATGCTTTTTTCCCTCTTGGATTCCCTTTACTAGTTCTGCAATGGCTTGCGGTTGGTCTCCTGAGGGTTGATAGGATGAGATGAGTTCAAATTTTTTTTCTTTTTCGCTCATTGAAAAATCCTTTCTAAAAAAACGCTTGATTAAGCTTTTTAACTTGGATATAGATCCATAAAAAATAAAAGTGAAGGATAAAAAAGAAAGAAGGAGGAGTGGGTTTTCCTTCAAACCCAACACGATGAATCGAACTAAAACACGCCCTGTGAAAGCGGGCACTGTTCAAATTGGGGGCAACAATCATGTCGTCATTCAATCCATGTGTTCTATAAGTACAGCCAATACCGAAGCAGTGATTGATCAAATTTTAAATCTCGAAAAGCAGGGCTGTGAACTCATTCGAGTATCTGTCATGGATTTCGAGGATGCTAAGGCCATTGAGACCATTAAGAAACATATTCATATTCCCCTCGTGGCTGACATTCATTTTGACTATAAATTAGCGTTAGCCGCTATTGAAGCAGGAGCGGATAAAATTCGCTTGAATCCAGGCAATATCGGATTGCGTGAAAATGTGGAGGCGGTTGTCAAAGCCTGCAAAGAAAAAGGAATTCCTATTCGAATTGGAATTAATTCGGGTTCTTTAGAAAAAGACATTCACGAAAAGTATGGCAAACCCACCGCACAAGGCATGATTGAGTCAGCTAAACGGCATGTCCAAATTTTAGAAGACTTGGATTTTTATGATATTGTTCTCTCTTTTAAATCGAGCGATCCCATTTTGTGCTTAGAGGTGTATCGTCAAGCCGCTCAAATCTTTCCTTATCCCTTGCATCTTGGGGTAACCGAAGCGGGAACAGTGATGACTTCCGCCGTAAAATCAACCCTCGCTTTAGGACCTTTGCTCTTAGAGGGCATTGGCAACACAATTCGAATTTCCGTTAATGGAGAGGCTAGCCTTGAACTTCCCATTGTCAAAGAACTTTTAAAGGATTGTGGACTTAAAAAAGATGTACCTAACTTAATCGCTTGTCCAAGTTGTGGCCGAACGGCTTGGGAAATGAAACCCGTCGTAGATGAAATGGAAACTTGGCTTCAAACTATTGAAAAGCCGATTACGGTGGCCATTATGGGATGTGCTGTCAATGGACCAGGAGAGGCTAAACACGCCGATATTGCCATTGCGGGAGGAAAAGGAGAAGGATTGCTCATTCGCAAGGGAGAAATTCTGGCTAAGATCCCTCAAGAAGAAATGGTAGAACGTTTAAAAGAAGAAGTTTTGGCCTTTAAATAAAATACCTAATAAAAATATCGTCCTTTGAGCCTGAAGAAAAACGCTAGACTTTTTTAAAAGTCTAAGGAGTATAGACCATAGTTGATGATTTTTTTAGAAATTTAAGTCAAAAAGTTATTTTAAAGAGATTTATTTTTATCTCTTGTGAAGAAATACACCAATTTTTCAAACGCTTTCACTCATGATACTATTGAAAAGAAGTAAGTTTAAACCTTATGGAGTATGAGAGGTAATTTATGATTATTGATAAACTTATGGATCTGGTGCGCGGCAAAAATACACGCATTGTCTTTACAGAAGGCTGGGATCCACGTGTTATGGGTGCAGCTGTCAAACTTCAAAAAGATAATTTGGTAAAACCCATTTTGCTTGGAGAAAAGGAAGAAGTGGAAGCGTGCGCTAAAGAAAACGGATTTGATATCACAGGCATTGAAGTAATTGCTCCTTCGGAATTCAAAGATGTGGATAAAATGGCGACACGTATGGTTGACTTACGCCGTGGTCGTATTTCTATGGAAGGAGCCCAAGAAGCTCTTACCCATACTAATTATTTTGGAACTATGCTTGTGGAAATGGGTTTTGCGGATGGATTGCTTGGTGGAGCTACTTACTCGACAGCCGATACAGTTCGTCCAGCATTACAATTAATTAAGACTGCTCCTGGCGAATCTCTCGTTTCATCCACTTTTATTTTGATCAAAGATGATAGCCAACTCTTCATGGCTGATTGCGCCATCAACCGCGATCCAAATCCAGACGAACTCGTTGAAATCGCCATTCAAACGGCTCAAACAGCGAAAAAATTTGGAGTAGAACCACGTGTTGCGCTTCTTTCCTACTCGTCTTTTGGCTCCGCTACTGGTCATTGTGTAGCCAAAATGTCTGAAGCTACAACTCGTTTAAAGCGTATGACGCTTGATTTTGCTGTTGATGGTGAAATGCAATTTGATTGTGCGGTTTCTCCAGAAGTAGCCAATTTAAAAGCTCCAGATTCGCCTGTAGCTGGACACGCTAATACGTTTGTTTTCCCAAACTTGTCCTCTGGTAACATTGGCTATAAGATCGCTGCTCGCCTTGGTGGTTGGGAAGCCATCGGACCAATTCTTCAAGGGCTGAATGCTCCTATCAATGACTTGTCTCGGGGAGCAAACGAAGAAGAAATTTATAAAATGGCCATCGTGACAGCGGCTCAAAAAGTAGCTCGCGATTCCAAACTCGATCGTATTTAGTGCCATTTAAGCCATCCCGTCTAGCTAGGCTGGATGGCTTTTTTCTTTTGACGTTTTGTCATCAAGAGAGGCTTTGAAAGAGCAATGGTATACTAAAAGAGATGAAAAAAAATGAAATAATTCCTTGGGACCTCGAAGAAGGTGCAGCAATGGATTATGTGGATGGCGTCTTGTGGTTGGTAATAAAGGACGATGAGTGGAATGAAAACCAATTGCAAGCCGCTAATGATCCATTTTCTGTACTGGTTTGCGAGACCACTGGACTGCTGATCTTTTTATTAGAAGGCGGTCCTCTTGATTATCCTGTGTGGAATCAAAGTCCATTGAAACCACGCTTTAGTCAGTTGGTAGGGAAACTTGCCAATCAAGGAGAAATTCCAATACACTGCTCGAATTGCTGAAACCCCCCAAAGCCGGCTTTGCATTGTGGTCTAAATTTCAATGCGACGAAAGTAGAAACAAATAAGTCGGATGGCGCATGGTTAAATCCTAAACGCTCTTTTTTATTCATCTCTTTGGACCCACTCTAAAAAGAAGTGTGAATAAGAAAATAACGGGCAATCAGCAGCCAAGCTTCGCTTAGAAGAAGGTTCAACGACTATCCCTCTTGAGGGGAGTAGGGATCAAGCGATTTCGAAGTGGGCAGCCCTTAGCACGTCATGGTGAAGGTGAAGAGATAGTCTGTGCTCATGTGAAAGCATGAGAAGTTTGAAAAAAACTGTACAAGTGTAGCGAACTTGTATGAACACGCCTTGCAATTTTTCATCATGCAAGCAGACCTGCGATTTTTATTTCAATGTGCAAGAGTGCGACGATAAAGCCGCTTTATTGCAAGCGACCAATTTGGAAGTCAAAGCGTTGTTGGTGGATAAAAATAACGTCATCAAAGCTATCAAGTCGGCTACTTTATCCAAATCTTTAACCAAAGAACTTCATGATCTCTTTGAAAAACAAGCGAAGTATCGTTTTTTGCCTGGCGAATACGATGCTAATCTGGATGGATTGCAAGCGACTTTTGAACCCGCTGAACTGGCTCGCTATGCCAAAGTACAATTTGCACTCAAGTAAAGAAAAACCCAAGTTTTTTCGACTTGGGTTCTTTCTTTTTGGATAATGAAAGAGTTTAAAAAAAATATAGATGAAAGAACTCTATATCCATATAGGATAAAAGTATAGTCCCAAGAGATTCTCTCTTTTCAAACCAAGCGAGCTATCTGCTTTCTTAATGCCAGATCTTAAGGTGAATGATGTTTGGAGGGAGGGCTGGACTTTAGTAAAAAGAGAAGACGCAAAGAAAGAAGGAGAGGGGTTTCGTCTTCAACCCAATAAATATGAATGCAGTAATTAGTGTAATTGGTGAAGATCGAGTAGGCATTTTGGCTATGGCCGCTAATGGTTGTGCAAACCATAATGTGAACATCTTAGAAGTAGCGCAAACGATTTTGGATGGGGTGTTTTCGATGACGATGATTGTCAATATGGATAAGATGGACATCACCTTTGATGCTTTTGCCAATGAATTTGAAGCGCTTGGTATCGCCAACAACTTAGTCATTCGTGTGATGAACCAAGAGATTTTCCAAGCGATGCACACCATTTAGTGAGGATTGGACGGATGCAAACAGAAAAAATTTTAGAAACCATCAAGATGATCGATGAGGAATGTTTAGACATTCGCACTATCACGATGGGAATTTCGCTTTTGGATTGTGCTGATCAAGACATTCACGAATCATGCCGTAAAATTGAACACAAAATTTGTCACTTGGCCAAAGATCTCGTCAAAGTCGGGGATGAAATTAGCCGAGAGTATGGAATCCCTGTAGTCAATAAACGCATTTCAGTCACGCCCATTGCCTTTTTATTGGCCGCCAGTGGAGGAGATCCAGTTGAATACGCTTTAACTTTAGAGCGTTGTGCTCAAAAATTAGGAGTTAATTTTATTGGAGGATATTCAGCTTTAGTTCAAAAGGGCTATTCCCATGGAGATTATGAACTTATCGAAAGCATTCCCCGCGCACTCAGTCAAACCCAACATGTTTGCGCTTCTGTGAATATTGGTTCGACTAAAGCGGGTATCAATATGGATGCGGTAAAACAAATGGGGCGTATTATCTTGGACAGTGCCAAAATGAGTGCCGACAACAACTGTCTTGGAGCGGCTAAATTGGTTGTGTTCTGCAATGCTCCCGAAGACAATCCCTTTATGGCAGGGGCATTCCATGGGGTAGGAGAAGGTGATTGTGTCTTAAACGTAGGGGTTTCCGGCCCTGGGGTAGTGCGTGCAGTCTTAGCCAAAGCTTCCAAAAAAGCTCCTATGGATGAAATCGCGGACTTAATCAAACGAACCGCCTTCAAAATTACTCGTATGGGACAAATGGTCGGTCGAGAAGCTTCCAAGCGGCTTGGTATTCCCTTTGGCATTGTCGATTTATCTTTAGCCCCCACTCCAGCTATTGGGGATTCGGTCGCCTATATTTTAGAAGAAATGGGCTTACAAACGTGTGGAGCCTATGGAACCACAGCTTGTTTAGCCATGTTAAACGATGCAGTGAAAAAAGGCGGCGTCATGGCAACTAGCCATGTGGGCGGTTTATCAGGCGCTTTCATCCCAGTTTCAGAAGACGCAGGAATGATTCATGCAGCGACGACTGGAGTATTGAACTTGGAAAAACTCGAAGCGATGACAGCAGTTTGTTCAGTCGGCTTGGATATGATCGTAGTGCCGGGCAATACGAGTGCAGATATTCTTTCTGGTATCATCGCTGATGAAGCAGCCATTGGAATGGTGAACTCTAAAACCACTGCAGTACGCCTGATTCCCGCCATTGGTAAACAAGTCGGGGATATTCTAGATTTCGGAGGTCTTTTAGGTTCCGGTCCAGTTATGCCAATTAACCAAGAAAATAACTCTGTTTTTGTCAATCGAGGAGGACGAATTCCTGCTCCACTACAAGCTTTGAAAAACTAAAAGATGGGGTAAATGAAAACGGTTCTTTGAACCGTTTTTTTTTAAAAGGAAAACTCAATGACTCCAACGAAAATCCCATCAAAAATAAGAAAAAAGCATTGCGCTTTGAGTATTGGTATGCTTAAATCGTGATGAATACGAAGATAAGAAGGAGTACGGACGGGAAGCTTGAAGAGAGGCAGTGGTCGGTGAAAACTGCTAGTGGAATGTCCCGAACGCATCTTGGAGTGCGGGTTGGCCCCCGCCGTCTCATCCGCGTTAAGGAAAAAAGAGTCCTGACTCCATGGGGGATTTTGCGTCAGGGAAGTCAGGTGGTACCGCGCGCACAGCGTCCTTTCATAATTTAAGGAAGGGACGTTTTTTTCTTTTGGCGGTTGAGAAGGTTAAACTTCTTTATACCTTGTATGAGACCTTTAAGGAAAGGAAATAAATCATGAAAAAACTAATTTCTGTAACTCTTGGCGCTACGCTTGCGATGGCCCTTGCAGCTTGCTCGAATGATACCTCTACCTCCACTACATCAAGCACAGCGGGCGAAGAAGCAAAATTGATTTTAATTGGCATTTCTCCTGATTACCCACCTTATGAATCCAAATCAACGAGTGGAGCAATCGAAGGCTTTGATCCGGAAATGACAGAATGGATTTTCAATTATCTCAACGAAAACGGCCACAACTACACCTATGAATTTGAGGAATTGTCCTTTGATACCATCATTTCCAGTCTTCAAGCAGGCCAAATCGATCTTGGAATTTCAGGCTTCACCTATGATGAAAATCGTCAAGGAATCTTCTCGAATTCGTACTATGACTCCGCTCAAGTCATCGTAGTTGCCGAAGATTCCGATGTATCCTCGGCTGCTGACTTGAATGGAAAAGAAGTAGGGGCTCAACAAGGAGCTACCGGAGAAGAAGCTGCCGCAACGATCGAAGGAGCTAATGTTAAAGCCACTTCGGATGCCAACTTAATGATGGAAAGCTTAAAAGCTCATGGCCTAGATGCTGTGGTCATCGATAAGGCGGTAGCGGATCAATATGTAGCGGAAGGTGGATACAAGATCGTAGGCGAGAATTTAATGGATGAAGAAAACATCATCTATTCTACGGCTGATCACCAAGAACTCATGGATCAAATCAACGAAGCCATTGAAGCCTTTAAGCAAAGTGAAGATTATCAAGTTTTAACAGCCAAATGGTTTGCGACGGAAGAATAGGATTTGTCGATGAATCAAATTTTAACGGCTGAAAATTTAATCTTCTTGCTCAAAGGAGCAGGAATTTCTCTAGCTCTTGCTTTAGGAGCATTATTAATTGGAATGGTCATCGGGGTGCTTTTAGCCGCTGGACGATTGTCTAAAATCAAGATTTTCAATTGGCTATGCGGAGCCTATGTGGAAATTTTCCGTGGCACCCCTATGTTGCTTCAAATCATGTTTTTCTATCTCGGCATTCCCGTTCTCATTCGGATGGTGACAGGTGTGCGAGTACGTATGGATGTATACGGAGTGGCGTTGACGGCTCTATCTTTAAACTCTGGAGCCTATCAGTGCGAACTTTTCCGCTCTGGAATTAAAGGAGTGGATAAAGGCCAATGGGAAGCATGCGAAACGCTTGGAATCGGCTATTGGCCTATGATGTTTCAAATCATTTTGCCCCAAGCCTTCAAACGCATCATCCCTCCCTTGGTTTCTGAGTTCATTACCCTCATTAAAGACAGCTCCCTTGCCAGTTGCATTGGAGCAGCCGAATTGATGTATGATGCTCAAGTTTTAGGAGCGCGCTATTATGACTATTTAGCCCCTCTTTTGGCAGCAGGTGTCTTGTATTTGATCATGACGCTGATCATTAGCTGGTTAGCCCATAAATTAGAAAAGAGGTTGGCTGTAAGTGACTAAACCAGAAAAAGAAGAGTATATGGTCGAAGCTGACCATCTTTCCAAACACTTTGAAAAACTTCATGCTTTAAACGATGCGAGTCTTAAAGTAAAAAAAGGTGAAGTAGTGTGCTTAATTGGACCTTCTGGTTCAGGTAAATCCACCTTCTTACGATCTATTCATGGCTTAGAAGTCCCTGATAGTGGAACAGTAAAAGTAGATGGAGTGATTTTAGATCCTAAAAATAAAGCCGAATATCGAGAGCTTCGCAATCGTATGGGCTTTGTGTTTCAACACTTTAACTTGTTTCCCAACAAAACTGTTTTAGAAAACTGCAAACTGGCTCAAACAACAGTTTTAAAACGCAATGAGCAAGAAGCTGAGGAAGTCGCTTTGTTATATCTTGGTAAAGTAGGATTGCTCGAAAAGAAAGATAGTTATCCTAATTCCTTATCTGGAGGTCAAAAACAACGCGTAGCTATTGCTCGTGCTTTGTGTATGAATCCGGAAATCATGCTTTTTGATGAACCTACCTCTGCATTGGATCCAGAGATGATCAAAGAGGTGTTGGAAGTTATGCAAGAACTGGCCAATCAAGGAATGACTATGATTGTGGTGACCCATGAAATGGGCTTTGCTCGTAAAGTGGGAACACGAGTGGTATTTCTAGAATCAGGAAAAGTCGTGGAAGAAGCGGATTCAGAAACGTTCTTTACCTCTCCGAAAAGTGATCGAGCCAAAGAATTCTTATCCAAAGTGTTTTATCAGTGATTTTCAAACCTGCAGGCCTATAAGTGGCTTACAGGTTTTTTGTTTATGATGTGTAGGGAAGGTTTTAGAAAGGAATAACTAGTCTTGCCACAAGGATTGAAAAGCGAAGGACTAGGAACAAGAAAGTATGCAAATTAAGGATTTTCAAAGTGAAAAGTGGATGACGGATTATGAACGTAAAGCTATCTATAATTTAACGGATACGTCTACTGACAGTTGGACCTTTGAAGAGCTATTCGCCTTGGATCCAACCGCTCTGCAAAATTTGGATTTGGATTATGGCTGGATTACTGGAGATCCCGCCTTGCGCAAGGAAATTCTCTCTTTATACCAA
The DNA here is from genome assembly GCA_964615295.1 of uncultured Erysipelotrichaceae bacterium. GTDB lineage: Bacteria > Bacillota_I > Bacilli_A > Erysipelotrichales > Erysipelotrichaceae > Allobaculum. The sequence goes on from CAZTNF010000036.1 coordinate 10,541, forward strand.
AACCAACAAGAAGAAACCCTAACACTTTGTTGTGGAGCTTCTCAAGGCAACGAACTGGTGATGTCACTTTTGTTAAACCCAAATGATCATGTCATTGCTTTTTCACCGGGATATCAACAATTTTGGGATTTTCCAAAGTGGTTACAAGCCACTTCCACTCTTGTGCCTTTAAACAAAGACGATTGGTCGATCGATTTTGATGCGTTCCAACAAGCCATTCGACCTGAAACAAAACTTTTGTTGTTGGCCAATCCGCATAATCCAACTGGGACTTGGCTTGATCAAGGAACTTTGGAAAAACTCATCACGATTTGTCGAGAGAAGGGAATTTGGATTTTATGCGATGAAGTGTATCGAGATCCAGAAGGAGTGGATCCTTCGCTCAGTGATCTTTATGAAAAAGGCGTTTCCACGGGATCCCTTTCCAAACAATATGGTCTAGCGGGGTTACGAACCGGTTGGATTAAAGGACCTGCTTCTTTAATTCAAGATATCAACACCTTTCGTGACTACGCCATGATTTCTACAGGACCTTTAACAGAACGATTAGGAGCCATTGCCTTACGCCATCGCAAGACCTTATCCAAGCGCTCACAAGAAGTCATAACTCAAAATAAAGAAATGGTGGCCAAATGGTTAGAAAAGAGTCCCTATTTTTCAGCCACGATTCCAACTCGAGGTCCTGTGAGTCTTTTAAAGTTGCCAGAAGGGGTCTCGTCGAAGCAATTCGCTTTAGATCTTTTAGAGGAAACGGGCATCTTCTTTGTTCCAGGAAGCTGTTTTGGCCTAGATGGCTATGTGCGGCTCGCTTTTGGAAAAAGTCATGCCAATTTGCCAGATGTTTTAAAGAGGCTCGATACCTTTATGGACACCTATATTCAACACTGAAAACTAAGGCCTCTTTTGTAGAAGTTTTTTTTCTTGAGGTATTTTTAAATCGTGTGACATCGATTATGATGGAATGACGTGAAAACGTCAAAGTGGGGACTTTTTATGCGCTATTATATTTCGGATTGCCACTTTTACCATCGGACTCTTTTAACCGCCATGGATAAACGGCCTTTTTCGACGATTGAAGAAATGAATCAAGCCATGATTCAGGCTTGGAATGAAAAAGTACGCCCAAATGATGAAGTTGTAATTCTTGGTGACTTTTCTTGGGGTACGGCTGAAGAAACGATGGAGCTTTTAAAGACGTTGAATGGGAAAAAATACCTCATTCGAGGAAACCATGACTTGTATCTAAAAGATAAGAAATTTGATACCTCACTTTTTGGGTGGATAAAAGACTATGCTGAACTTCGAGATAACAAACGAAAGGTCATTTTAAGCCATTACCCAATCGTTTGCTACAATGGACAATATCGTTTGGATGAAGAAGGAAAGGCGAAAACTTGGATGTTGTATGGTCATGTTCACAATACTCAAGATCAACAATTTCTCGATACCTATTGTGATATGGTTTCTAAACAATACCATAAACGTATTTTTACCAATGAGTTAACATCTATTCCCATTCAAATGATCAATTGTTTTTGTGTTCGAAGTCACTATACGCCTCTGACCTTGGATGAGTGGATTTCCTTAGAACAAGAACGAAAATTGAAGCTTGCCCCTAAAAAGGCTTTTTCTTCGTCTATTCCTCGCGTATTGAAACCGAAAAGAAGATTAAAACACTGCTAAAAAAGGCTTCAGTCCAAATATTTTGGCTGAAGCCTTTTTTAGCAGTGTTCGTTTAATGAGAGTGATGATTTTCCCGAGTACGAGAACTTCGTCCATGTAGATAGCGAAAAATTTCGCTGAATATAGATTTAGAATTATAATGATCAGGCTCAGAAATACGATCATAGACCAAATTTAGAAGTGTATCGAAATTTAGTTCTTCCATTTGATCAATTGTAGCTTCACTAATCCATAAATCATGACGCAAATCGGTAGAGACAATAGTGGCTTTCAAAACCACCTGTTTTCCATCCACATCCTCTACAGTCAAATTAATTGGACCATTTTCTGGTTTTTGAGCGTTGCGATCCCAGATGATTTGCATTTCGTATTCACTTAAGCCACAAATTGATCCTGTATACGTTTTATCCTGTTGGTGACCTTCAATATAAATTGCTGCTTTTCGTAAAGTCGTCATCGATTTAGAATTACGACCAAACATAAAAAGTAAACTCATAGTAGCAAGCATTTGATTATAAAGAAGCCAAAAAAATGTCACCGTATCGGTATATTGATGCAAAATAAGAAAACTATATAAAACACGTAAAATCGCTAAAATGTTTAAAGTGAAAAGAAGAGCAAAAGGCCATGTATACTTCCAAGTAAATCCAGAATCGTTTTCTGTATCTTTATCCGTTACCTTAAACGTTTTTAATTCTAGCCCAAAAAGTTCCAATACAATTGGTCCCACTAAAAAAGGAAACAGAATGGAATCATAAATGTTGGTCCAACGTGAAGTTCGAACTTGATTAGAAAGGTACCCAATAGCTAAAGCATTTGTGATGAACAATAATAACCAAAAACCAATTGCAGCTAAAAGCGAGGTATCCACTACTCGAATGCGAAAGAGTCCAGCTAAAATCGGCACCATAAAGTAAATCAAACGAGTCACTGGAGAAAGCCAATACGAAATAGAAGACCAATAATTCAGCTTTTGAGCCACAGAATAGTTCCGTTTCCAAAAGAAGGGAATGTTGTGAAAAACGTAAATACAACCTCTCCCCCAACGAATCCGTTGTTGAATAAGCGAAGGTAAATCGGTTGGAGAGAGACCAGAAGCTAAAGGTTCCCCTGTTCCAAGGGCTACAAATCCATTTCCTTCAATCAAAAGACCGGTAGCAAAGTCTTCTGTAATAGCTTTAGTATAAAATCCTCCCACTTTTTCAAGCGCTTTGCGAGCAATAATGGTATTGCTTCCGCCATAAATAACAGCATTAAATTGAGTTTTAGCGACTTCAATGTATCGATAAAAATAATCTTGTTCATTGGCTAAATCTTCTTCAGCATAAAACCGAGATTGAAAAAGATCCCAATTATAAAAGCATTGCGGCGTTTGTTGAAAGCCTAGTTCAATGCGTTCAGATTTGGGTACTTTTTGGTTAGCCCGTTCGGCAGCTATAAAATAAGGAATGGTTTTTATCAAAAAAGAAGAGCGAGGAATCATGTCTGCATCAAAAGTCACAATATAAGGGGAAGAGGAGTGCTTGAGAGCATTGTTTAAATTTCCCGCTTTTGCTCCTTCGTGATCTTCGCGATTCAAATAATGAACATTCATATGATCGGCTAGGCGCTTAACTTCTTCTCGATGGCCATCATCACAAAGATAAATGTGGACTTTTTGAGGATCGGGATATTCCATATGTTTGCACCCATAAATTGTTTTATAAAGAAGAGTATTGTTTTCGTTGTAAGTGGCAATGAAGATATCAACGTCTGGCCACTCCCAATCGTCTTGAATTTTTGGTAAGGGATAATCTTTAAGAGCGCTCATAATCATGAAACTGCACATAAAGTCAAAAATACCAGCTACTTCTGCGATAAGAAGTAAAATTCCACTGATAAAAGCTACAATTCCAAAGTGAAAGGGAATGGTAAAGAGAATGCGCCATAATACATATAAAAGAGAGACATAAAATGAAAATTCAAAAATAATCCGTGTTTTATGTCTTGTTTTCTTTGATCGTTTACTCATAATAAAGCCATTTCTTTTCTAATTGATAGAGATCTTCATAAGTACGAAAATGAATGGATTTGCTTTGATTTTTAGCTTGATACCACCATCCAAAAAGACCACTTAAGAGAGCAATAAAGAGAACAAGAAAAAATTGGAAAGTGTTAAATTGAAATTGAGAAATAATAACGGTCAAAATCATAACTATTCCGCATAAAACGGATATAAGTCGTAAAAGACGAGGCGAGCGGATCGAAACGTTTTTTCCAATCCATAAGCCAATTTGATTCAATACCAAACGAAAAAAAATCATGACCACCCAGCACACCATATAAAGGATGATAAAGTACCAAAGAGATTCATTTGCGCTAAAAAATGAATTGAGCCAATTGTTGACAAAAAAAATCGTCCAAGCCGATAAAAAAATTCGAATGGATAGTTGGCCTCCTTTTTCAAATCCCATACAAGTTAAAAAAAATCCAGAAATCCAAATTAGCGCTAATAAGCACCAAGCCATATTGATCCAACAGAAAAATTTTCCATTGTTAAAAATAGGAAGAATTAATCCAAAAACCTCAGAAACTAAGATGTCCATAGGGTTCCTTTCTTTAAATGGATAAAAAATCTATCATAACTTTAATTGTAAATTATCAAAAGAAGGGAAATGCGTTTCAACGATCAAGATAGATAAAAGTAAAAAAAAAGTGACCATTAGGTCACAATTTTTATCATAAAATATATTAAATCAAACAAGTTGATAAATAGCGAAATGGTGACGCGTACGGGATTCGAACCCGTGAATGTATGCGTGAAAGGCATATGAGTTAACCGTTTCTCCAACGCGCCATATTGTTTTTCAAGGCGTTTCTTAACGCTCATTAAAGATACCATTTTAAAAAGAATAAAGCAAGAAGAATTGTAGGAAATTTAAAATAAAAAGCTCAAGATTTATCTCTTGAGCTGTATTTTCGAAATGGTGACGCGTACGGGATTCGAACCCGTGAATGTATGCGTGAAAGGCATATG
>CAZTNF010000037.1:0-15199 GCA_964615295.1 uncultured Erysipelotrichaceae bacterium
TCTCCTTTTCAAATTTTCGTTTGGTTAGAAAAAAGGCAACCGCAGCGCCAATAGCAGCACCCACTAAAAAATAAAGTACTGAAGACCAAAATCCTTCCATCGTATATTCGCTCCATTCTTGAATTTTTTATTCTTCGATCATTCTACACAAATTGAGATAGGGACTCAACACAAACTAAGTCTTGAACTATCCTCTAAGTATTTAGATCCACTTTTTCGTCAAAGGAAAGGCATAATTGCTTTTTACGCCATGCATCCTCTTCTTCTAGTTGGGTACGTTCTCCCGAGATCAAACGTAAACTTGGTACTTCAAAGGAAGTGGCTTGCGTTAAAGCGCCTTGGCTAGACCATGTGGCATAAGGTTCCATTTTAGGAAGGGCTGCGACTTCAAGGGGAGATAATTCAGGAGTTTCAAAAGGAATGGGCTCTGTAGAAGCTCTTGTGGCCACACTAAATAGATGAAGAGGCCGAGATTTAATTTCTTTAAACAAGCGCATTCCTTTAGCGGGACGATGCAGACGGTCAATGGAGGCAGCTGCTAATTTTTTAAATTGTCCCATCTGGTTTTCCAATACAATCCAACCGTGTTCCAACAAATCTTGATTGCTGGTCACTACAGCTTGTAAAACATCATCGCTTTCTAAATTCATAGCGCGTACTCCTCTACTTTTGCCTTTGGAAAGCGGAATGTCTTCACTTTCCATCCAGAAGCCAAAGCCGCGTTTGGAAAGAAAGAGAATTTTATCTTGCACACTTGGACTAGCGACCACAAATTCTAAGGAATCGTCTTGACCAAGATTCATTAAAGATACAAGACGTCCCCGCATTTTAGCTGGCAAATCTTCACGATGAAAACGTCGTACTTGGCCAAGTTTAGAAGCTAAAATCAAATCCGTGTGCACACTAGGTTCCTTTTCTACAAAAACTTGTACGATTTGCTCACCTGGTTCTGTTTTAAAAAAGCTAGAGAGATGAATACCTAAATCCTTCCATTTCTTCTCTTCAAGTTGATAAACCGGAATCATGCCAAAGCGACCTTTATTGGTAAAGAAAAGAACGGTATCAAGGGTAGAAACAGGTGCAGAGAAAACAAATTGATCTCCCTCTTTTAAGCCCCCCAAGCTCGATTGGCTGGTGGCAAAAGAACGCTTGGAGACACGCTTTAAATACCCCTGACGAGAAACACTCAAAACGACTTGTTCTTCGACAATCATATCTCGATCGTCAACCACCACCTCTGCGTTTTCTTCCACGATTTTGGAGCGACGGGGCATGATAAATCCATCGGATACCTCTTGTAATTCTTTTTTCATCAAGGCAACCCGCTTAGCTGGATTTTTCAAGATGCTTTCCAACTGTTTAATCTCTTTTTGAAGAGTGGTTTGTTCCTTTTGAAGAGCGGCCAAATCGGTTGTGGATAAGCGATACAACTGCATCGTGACAATGGCTTCTGCTTGAGCTTCGCTAAAGCCAAATCGTTCCATAATATTGGATTTGGATTCAGACTTGGATTTAGAAATGCGAATGGTCTCTACAATCTCATTTAAAATTGATACCGCGCGTATCAGTCCTTCCACGATATGTAAGCGATCTTGCCGACGCTTTAAATCGTATTGGCTCCGTGCTAAAACCACTTCTTCACGGTGGGCTAAAAAGGCATCAAGCATCTCTTTAAGACCAAGTAGACGGGGGGTGCGATTGACGATCGCAATGACGTTGTAGTGGTAATACACTTGTAAATCGGTATTTTTATACAAGTAGTTTAAAATAGCTTGCCCATTCGCTTCCTTTTTTAAGTCACACACCAAACGCAGTCCTTTGCGGTCACTTTCATCACGAACTTCAAGGATGCCACTGACTTTTCCGCTTAATCGCAATTCATCTATACGTTTTACGAGGCTACTTTTGGTGACTTCATAGGGGATTTCAGTAATGATGATTTGATTGATAGTTTTACCAAGAACTAGCTCGGCTTTAGCTCGAATCGCAATACGTCCTTTACCGGTTTTTAAAGCCTCATAAATTCCTTCTTGTCCTAAGACAATACCGCCCGTTGGAAAATCTGGTCCTTTTACAAACTGCATCAGCTCCTCTAGACTGCTTTGCGGGTGATCGAGACGATAAATGCAAGCCGCAATAACTTCATTGAAATTGTGGGGAGGAATATTTGTCGCATACCCTGCCGCAATCCCCGTAATGCCATTGATCAGTAGGTTTGGATAGCGGACAGGCAATACAGTAGGTTCCACTTTTTCATCAGAGAAGTTCGGAGTCCATTCCACGGTATCTTTATCAATATCTTCTAATAAATATTGAGAGATGGGGGATAAGCGGGCTTCAGTATAACGCATTGCGGCTGGAGGATCATCATCAATCGATCCATTATTGCCCTGCATATCAATCAATGGAAGAGCTGATTTCCAATTCTGCGACAAGCGAACAATGGCATCGTAAACAGAGGTATCGCCATGGGGATGATAATTTCCAATGACGTTTCCTACCGTACGAGCGGATTTGCGATAGGGATGATTCGCAGTGTTACCATCTTCTTCCATCGCCCACAAAATACGCCGCTGTACGGGTTTAAGACCATCTCGGGCATCGGGCAAGGCGCGTTCTTGAATAATGTATTTGGAATAGCGAGAAAAACGATCAGAAACGATATCTTCCAAACTCGATTCAATAATTTTGGGTTCAAAGATGGTTTCGTTTGAAACAGTTTGTTTGCGTTTAGCCATACACTTCTTCCTTTCCAAAATCATCTTCTAAGGTGAACACGACATTTTCTTCAATCCAAGCACGGCGTAAATCGGCGCGCTCACCCATCAATTCGCTTATGCGCTTTTCCGCTAAACGGCTATCGTTAAGACTAACACGCACTAGCGTTCGCGTTTCGGGATTCATAGTCGTCTCCCACAATTGGTTGGCATTCATTTCACCTAACCCTTTATATCGTGAGATTTGATAGCCCGATTTCAGCTCTCTTTTCTTTTGTTCGAGTTCCTCATTGGAGTATAAGTAATACTCTTTCGTGCCTTTGGCAATGCGAAAAAGAGGAGGCATCGCGATATATAACATTCCCTGTTCAATCAGTGGACGCATGAAGCGATAGAAAAACGTCAATAAGAGGTTTTGAATGTGAGCTCCATCGTCATCGGCATCAGTCATGATGATGACTTTGTGGTAATTCGATTCGACGGGATCAAAGCTACTTCCAACCCCGGCATCAAGGGTATGAATGATGGTGTTGAGCTCTTCGTTTTTTTCGACAGCTTCTAGAGAGGCTTGCTCGGTGTTTAAGACTTTTCCACGTAAAGGCAAAATAGCTTGGTACATAGAGTCACGACCTTGTTTAGCCGAACCACCAGCCGAATCCCCTTCCACAAGGTAAAGCTCCTTCTTAGTCGCATCCCGCGATTGAGCATGGACGAGTTTTCCTGAAATAATTCGCTCTGAGCGATTTTTTCCTTTTCCCTTACGGGCTTTTTCTCGGGCTTCCCGAGCAGCAGCTCTTGCTTGTCCCGCTTTAATCATTTTCCGTACAAGGAGATCGGCTAAATCCTTATTTTCTTCCAAGAAATAGCGCAGATGGTCGCCTACTACCGCATCCACAGCCGCTTTAGCTTGAGGGGTACCTAACTTTTCTTTAGTTTGCCCTTCAAATTGTAAAAGCACTTCTGGAACCGTAACATGCAAGACCATCGTGAGGCCTTCACGAATATCGCTTCCTTCCATCGACTTATCCTTTTCTTTTAATAGCCCATTACGCTTAGCGTATTCATTAAACGTACGCGTGAAGGCTTGCTTGGCTCCTGTTTCATGGGATCCTCCATCCCGTGTGCGCACGATGTTGACAAAGGATAAAATGTTTTCTTGATAGGTATCGCAATATTGAAAGGCGGCTTGGATTTTAATCCCTTGACTTTCTCCTTCAAAGGAAATTATGGGAGTAAGAGTAGGATGTTCGATGTTAAGTTCTTGGACAAAGGCTTTTAAGCCATCTTCATATAAGAAGGTTTCGCTTTTGATAGCTTCATCTATTCCCTCTTTCAGGGTTGATCCTTTCAGAACTTGTCTAGCATCAATTACCGTGATTTTTAGACCTTTTAATAAAAAAGCATCTTCTTGGGCACGCTCTGCAATAGTCGAGTAGGAAAATTTGGTGTCTTTAAAAATCAGGGGATCGGGCCAAAAACGAACACTCGATCCCGTCTCTCGCGTTTTACCAATTACTTCAAGGGCAGATATTTTATGCCCCCCCTCTTCAAATTGCATTTGGTAAATTTGTTTTCCATCGCGTACTTGCACGATGACTTTAGAACAAAGCGCATTGACGACACTTGCTCCTACTCCATGTAAGCCGCCTGAAGCTTTGTAGTTGGCATCATTAAATTTTCCCCCCGCATGCAGTACGGTGAAGATGACTTCTAATGCAGACTTCCCCGAAGGGTGAAGGCCAACGGGCATCCCGCGGCCATAGTCTTTAATCTCACAGCTACCATCCGCAAAGAGCGTGATTTCAATGGTATTGCCATAACCATTGAGCGCTTCATCAATGGAATTGTCTAAAATTTCCCAGACTAAGTGATGAAGGCCGCGCCGATCGGTCGAGCCAATATACATCCCTGGACGTTTCCGCACGGCTTCAAGACCTTCTAGAATAACAATGGAATGTTCATCATAAGTTGGAGTGGACATGATGGAATCCTTTCTATAAAAAACTTGGCCAGAAGCCAAGGATAAGAACAAAGAAAAATCATATTTGACGATTGGAAATGAATAAGATTTTGTGGCCTTTTAAGCAGGAGAATGCAAGAATTCTACAAATAGGCCCCACCAAAACACCTCTCATTTGCTTAAAGAAGCAGACAAGAGAAGATTTCGCCTTACAGAATGGGAAAAAAAAGGGACTCAATCACTTTCCTTAACCGTTCCTTAAAAATAAGATCAAATCCATAAAAATTCACAATGAAAAACAAGTCCTCCTTTTAGAAAATTTATGAATGGGCAAAAAGGCCTATTTTCTTTTCTAAAGTCGTCAAAATAAAGAAGAACAAGTAGGAGGCCTCCTGAAGATGAAAATTTTGTTAGTCAGTGGCTCCTTTCGCCACTCCTCTTTTAATACGCAGATTTCCCTTATGGCCCAAACCATTTTGAGCCAAATGGGACAAGAAACCAAGATTTTGAATTACGAAAACGTTCCCTTCTTTAACCAAGACGAAGAGATTCCGATGCAAGGTGTGATTAAAGATGCGCGTACGGAATTCGGTTGGGCCGATGGAATTTGGTTCTTTACACCCGAATACAATGGGATGATTCCTGGCGTTTTGAAAAATCTTTTAGATTGGATGAGCCGCTCGGCTATTCCAGGCCAATTTAAAACGACCGCTTTGTATGGAAAGTATGCGTGCATCAGTGGGGCGGCAGGACGAATGGCTGCGGCGGGAAGTCGAGAACAACTTGCTACGCTTTTAAAACGATGTGGCATGAAAGTATATGACAACAGCACTGGGTTTGCGATCACTGGCGAAGAGATGCAAACCAATAAGCTTGCAGATCCTGAAAAAATCCAAGCGACTCTAAAGGAGCAAGCTCAGGGATTTGTAGCTTGGTTAGAAGAAAACAACGCTTAAATCCTAATGCTTCTGGAAGCCAAAGTGGCTTCCTTTTTTTTAGAAAGCTCTCAAAAATAGCTGAAAAACATCCAAATTTTTCGTCTTAAACGAGGAAGAAGCGGACTTTTACCATAATCAACATCTCTTCAAAAGGCAAGAAAAGGAAAAAAGAGCCTTTATGATTTGAATGAAAACTTGGAAAAGACTTTAAAAGAAATAAAAAAAGAACTCAAGAAGGAACTCCTTAGAATTACTTTCGATGAATTTTCCACGTGTATAAATGATGGGTTAAGTGTCATCGATAGGAAATATTCGATTAAACTGGCTCTAAAGGAAGAGTGAGTTTTTATCTTCTCATGAATGAACTAATGACAAATGGAGAGGTTCGTCCTCCCAAAACGCCCACCCGTTATAGCTCACTATTGAGTCGATCTCTATAACCAAACAAATGTAAAAATGCCTGAAACCAAGTGAGTCTTGGATTCAGGCATTTTTCTTACGCTAAAAAACTCCTTTACTCAAGGCAAAAGCAGTTAATCATCGCAATCTTCACAATACGCATTGTTCATACTGCGTTCATGGCGCAACGTATTCACCCCACACCCATCAATACAAATCATACTCCCCTGTGGCAGACGAGGCGATTCGACAACGGTCAAAGTGGGAAAAGGAGGATCAATGAAGTTTTCGAATACGGAAAGAAATTCATCTTCCATGTCAATGTCGGTTAAATACACCGTAAATTTTAAGATGTGATCAAAGCGCAAATCGAATTGTTCTAAGACATCTTTTAAGGCATAACAAGCATTCACGCATTGTTCATGAAAGGTTTCCCCATGACCAAGCTGACCGGAAACATAGAAAAAATCTCCGAGTTGCACAATGCTCGAAACGCAATCATAACCCGATTGACGTTCTCCAGTTTTTAAAAATAAGTTCATGTATTTACCATCCAGATTCCTTAGTCTTGATTGGAAGAAAGGCTCTTTTTAGATTTCCGACTCGGCTGAATCAAAATTTTACGTGGCCTTGAACCATTTGCGGGACCGACCACCCCACTTTCTTCCAATTGATCCAAAAGACGTGATGCACGGGCAAAGCTTAAGCGAAAATGCCGCTGGATGAGCGAAGCACTCGCACGTTGACCAGCAATCACAAATTCTTTAACTTGACCATATAACGGATCGCTTGGTTCGCTTTGATGTTTGCCTTCCGTTTTTAATTGCAAAAAGGCTTTATCGTAAGTAGGAGAGGCTTGCTTGATGACCGCTTCACAAACGGCTTGCACTTCTTGTTCACTTACAAGCACCCCTTGCACGCGGCGTGGAGTTGGATCGTTGTTGTCCATCCAAAGCATATCCCCTTCCCCTAAAAGTTTCTCAGCTCCCGCTTGGTCTAAAATGATGCGTGAATCCAAACGACTATCGAGACGATAGGCCATGCGACTGGCAATATGGCTCTTAACTACTCCTGTGACGACATTAATGGAAGGACGAGCCGTAGAAATGACCAAATGAATGCCTGCTGCGCGACCATCTTGGGTAATGCGTTGGATGCTTTGCTCCACATCCTTAGAAGCGCAGGTCATTAAATCAGCTAATTCATTGATGACCACAACTAGGCGGGGTAATTTGGTACGGGTAGGATCCGCTTGATTCACAATGAAATTATTATAGGCGGATAAATTGCGTACTCCGACTTGGGCAAAGAGGGTACTACGCTCTTCCATTTTGACGACAACTTCTTTTAAAGCACTCGAGGCCATCAGCGGTTCGCAAATCACAGGAGCCATTAAATGGGGCACGTTGCTGTAATCCAATAATTCTTCTTTGGTTGGATCAATCAACAACAAATTCACTTCACTTGGGGTAGTGCGCAAAAGCAAAGAACACAACAACGCATCCACTCCTTGTAAGCGACCCGATTCTTCATTTCCAGCCATTAACAAGTGTGGCATCGTATCCAAACGCCCGTAGACGTTATTGCCCATGACATCTTTACCAATCGCAAAAACCAAGGGTTTTTCGTGCAAACGAGCGGGAACTTGGCGCAACATGTCTTTTAAATATACCGTATTTTTATACAGATTGGGTACTTCAATGCCAGCACTATCCTTGCCCGCAAGCGGAGCTTGAATGCGAATCTCTGGTGCTTCAAGAGCCGTTTTGAGATCGTTTTGTAAATTGATGAAGGCATTCATCGACACCCCAGGAGCGGGTAAAACTTCAAACTGAGTAACAGAAGGTCCGATGTGTAAATCTGTCAATTGAGCTTCTACGTCAAAGTAATCTAAGACTTCGATCAATCGTTTTCCTTGTTTGCGAGCCGTACGCAAATTGGTGCTGCTGTACGCAAAAGGGGCTGGCTCTTCTAATAAAGAAAGAGAAGGAAGGGTATACGTATTGGGATTAAAAGGAGGAGCTCCATGCAACTTATTGACCAAAGTAGCATTGGAAAAGCCATCTAATCGATTCCAACTTGTCAGCGTTGGATTGGATCGAGTTAAGGCTTTTTGATCCAAATCGTATTCGCTTAAATCGCTGTCTTCAAACTTTTCGCTTTCCATGAGACTTTCTCGTTGATGTAAGAAGTCCAAAGAATCTTCTTCATCCCAAGAATTTTGCACCCCATAGTCGTCTTCTAAAGCATAGGGATTGGAAGACCGTTTGAAATCGGCAAAGGAAAGTGGATCAGTGTGATTTTGAAAATCATCGACAAATTTACGGGCTTCTTCAAAAGGCACGTTTTGGGATTGTTCTTGATAGTCAAAGGCTTCAAATTCATCTTCATACCCTAATGGGTCGTCATCCATACCCATAAATTTAGATGTTAAAGATGGACGAAAATCATCCTGAACTTCTTGTAGTTGTAAAGAATCGGATAAATCGATATTTTGGGTAGAATAATGACTCGGATCATAATTGGGCATATTAAAAGGAAAAGAATCCAGTGGCTTTTCCTTGAGTGAATTCTCAATAGGGGAATCTTGCTCTTTTTTGAGTTCAAAGGCGGAAAGTTTGGAAAGATCCTTCACGGTTTTGGGTGCTTCAAGCGCTTTTAAGGGGTTAGTTTTTGGTTTAGTTGAATCCTCGGATAAAACTTCTTTTACACCTTCCCAAGTCGATGGGCCTTCCATTTGGGTTAATGACTTCAATTTGGAAAAATCTGGCATTGGTAAAGCCAGAATTTTATCTTGAGCTTCTTCGAGTACCTCATGAATCGATTTTTTATCCTTGAGGTCATCTTGCGTGAGGATATCGATCCATAACACAAGGCAGGTCATTAGACATCCTACTGCAATCACCCAAGCCCCAATATTAGTAAAAAGGCTCGAACATAAACCCGCTAAAAAAGACCCCGTTAAGCCACTTATCGAACTAAAGGTTCCCGTTTGAAAATTGGGAAGGGCATTACACAAAGCTTCAAAGGCCTTCCAAGGAGCATTGATGGCGACTTGAGAAAGCCCTAGAAGAAGGGAAAGGCTTAAAGAGAGTAACCCAAAAGCCCATAGAGATTTTTTAGATAAATGAAAATGTCCCACTTTCCATAAGTAATTAAAACTCAGGCCACATACGGCTAAAATCAACACATACCCAAGATATCCTACCAAGAGTTGCATTACTTCGTTTAAAAAAATTCCCACTGGTCCTATGGAAAAAAGGGTGATCAGAGAAAGAATCCAAAAAGAAACAATCGCATATACAATCAACAAGCGACCTCTTCTGCGAAGCTTTCTTTTCGGAGTCACTTTAGTTTGTTTCTTCGTAGTCATACGCTCCTTTCTCAATCGCGTATTCGTTGGTATGAAACCAAAATACGCTTTTGATTCTCGTATTTATTTTTCTTGCGTTAAAAAGAGTATTAAATCGTTCCTATTCGGCTTACTTTTTTTTCACGCTTTTTTTAGGGGAATTCTACTCAAATGCTCAGCCACTTTTTAAGCTTTTTCATTTTAAAAATTTCTCTTGAAAATGCGTGATGTAAAGCCAAAAAGACGATAAACAATCGTTCCATTTGATCAATTGTTTATCCATTGTAAAACATAAAATCTTATAAAACAAAGTACATAACAAATTCTTAAAGGATTGTAAAGTTCTCTATATAAACTTACAAAAAAAGACTAGAGAGCGGCTCTCTAGTCTAAAATTTTAAAAATATAAAAATATAGGGATAAAACCAGTGAGTAATGAGCTTATCGCGATTCGTTAAGTTCAAGAATCACCGGTAAAATCATGGGGCGTTTAGCGGTTTGCTTGGAAATATATCGAGAGACACGATCGCGAATGAGGGTACGACAGGCCATATTATCGTAGCGTTTTTGATCGACCATTTCCTTAATTGTATCTTCTACCATGCGGCTAATTTCTTTCGTTAAGTATTCAGCATCTCGCACATAAACCAACCCTCGCATTTGAATATCAGGCCCATTGATGACTTTTTTCGTCCTCGCATCCACCCCGACGGCTAAAATGGCCACACCATCCGTCGATAAGATTTCACGATCTTTTAATACGACTCCAGCCATGTCCCAATCGGCCGAACCATCGATATAGGAATCGTGAAGATCGAGCTTTTCAATTCCCTCTTGGCGTTCCCCATTGATAAAGGTCACGATTTCTCCATTGTCCAAAACGATGATGTTGGAAGAAGGAATATTCATTTCCTCAGCTAACATAGCGTTGGCACACAACATACGATATTCTCCCTTGATGGGAATGTAATATTTGGGATTCGTCATATAAATAATCATCTTCAAATCTTCTTTAGAAGGATGCATTCCACTGACATTGCGATCAATCTTTAAAATGGCACCTTCTCGTTTGTAGATATCATTTTCCATGACTTTGAATTCTTTTTCGACTCCCGGAACAAGAGGAGTCGCTACCACAAAAACGTCGCTTTCTCGAATGTTGATGTTATCAACTTCATCGTTGGCGATGTTGCTCATTAATTGAAAGAGCGCCCGACCTTGACCTGAAATGATGACCACTACATCATCCAGTTCATTGATTTGACGATCGGAAACCACTAAATGGGCAGGAACCGCATCGGTAATCGATTCTAGTCCAGCCACTAAATTTTGAAGTTCAGGAGTATAGAAGCACATTTTCCGCTTGTGATCGATGCAACATTGAATGATCTCTTGAATGCGATAGACGGATTGAGTATACACTTCCACAAAAATGCGGCGATTTTCATAATCAGAAAGAGCGCGATCAAAATAAGGAGTCACTCGATGATTGGGGGAGGTATGATGGGGCCTTTCCGCTCCTTTGGAATCTTGAAGAAGTACTAAGACACCATCTTCTTTAAACTTACTCGCAAAGGTATAGTCGCCTTGGTAAGCTTGGGAAATGTCGTCATAATCTGCAATGAATTCACCAGAGTAGACGATGTAGCCATGGCTAGTGCGAATGCCAAAGCCATAGGTTTGGGGTACGGAATGGGTAATGGGGAAAAAGACCGTTTGGCGACCACCAATTTTGCGCGTTTCGGAGCGTTTTATCACTTTGAGTTTGGTGTGATTGATGCGATTTTTGCGCAATAAATCCGCTACAATTCCTGCTGTAAATTGGGTCACATAAATATCGGCACGAATTTCTTTTAACAAATAGGGTAAGGCACCCATAACATCATCATGACCATGGGTGATGAGAATGCCTTTAATGTGATCCTCGTGCTCTTTTAAATAGGTAAAATCAGGAACGATGCATTCAACACCTAGGGCGCTTTGCGCATCAGGAAATTTTAGGCCAGATTCTATAATGTAGATATCTTGATCGATTTCAATGACCAGCAAGTTTTTGCCATCTTCATCCAAACCACCAAGCGCAAAGATTCTGACCACTTCATCTTTTTTCTCGTTTTCAGCCATAAGTCCTCCAGGAAGGCGTAAAGCCAACCTCTTATATTACTTCTATTATCGCTTATTCGTCTCAAGGGTGTCGCTTTGATGGCCATTTAAGGAGAAAGTCTTTGCTTCATCGATCACAACCGGTACGATTTGACCAATCTCAATGTCATCCTTGGCTTTGAAATTAACCGGAATGGACGTATCAGAGTAGCCACTCCACATCAAAGGATCTTTATGACTTGGCCCTTCTGCCAATACCATAAGAGTTTGGCCAATGAGCTTTTGATGATTTTCCAAAGCTTGGGCATTCCATAAGGCATTGAGTTGCAACAAACGACTTTTCTTGGTTGCTTCGTCAATGGAATCCTCCATTTGTGCAGCTGGCGTTCCTGGCCTAGGGGAATAAATGAAGGTAAAGGCATTGTCAAAACGGCACTCTTTAACCACATCCAACGTGTGTTGAAAAGCTTCCTCACTCTCATTAGGAAAGCCTACGATGATATCGGTCGAAATCGTCACTCCAGGTACACGCTCGCGGATTTTGTGAAACAGATCTAAATACTGTTTTGATGTATAGCGTCGTCCCATCCGTCGTAAAATCTCATCATCCCCACTTTGTAGGGGTAAGTGTACACTGGGCATAATGTTTGGATGCTTGGCGATTACTTCAATCATTTCGTCACTGAAATCCCAAGGATGGCTCGTCATAAAGCGAATGCGTGGAATACCAAGCTTAGCGCTTTGATCAAGCAGGCTCGCAAAATCGGTATCCTCATCTACTAGATCTTTGCCATACGCATTGACGTTTTGACCAAGCAGGGTGATTTCTTGATATCCAAGTTTTTTTAAGATCGCAATTTCCGCTAAGATATCCGACGCTTTACGGGAACGTTGTTTGCCGCGGGTATAGGGCACGATGCAATAGGTGCAAAATTTATCGCATCCATACATGATGTTGACCCAGGCTTTGTATTTTCCAGCGCGCTTTTCTGGAAGATCTTCGTAAATTTCCCCTTCTTTAGAGTAAACTTCTACAACTTTTTCTCCCTGTTTAGCTCGTTCAAGATAGTCTGGTAAATTGGCGAAGTTATGAGTTCCAAAAATCAAATGCACCCACGGATACCGCTCCAACAAATTGAGCGCGAAGCCCTCTTCTTGTGTCATACAACCGCCTACACCAATAATTAATTTTGGATTTTCGCGAAAGTATTTTTTATAACTGCCTATTTCTCCTAGAACATTGTTAGCAGCGTTTTCTCGAATACCACACGTATTGATTAAAATAACATCGGCTTCCTTCGCATTTTGAGCGGGTTCATATCCACAAGCTTCTAAAAGGCCAGCGTAGTTTTCCGAGTCGCGTTCATTAGCTTGACAGCCATAAGTGGAAATAAAATAACGCTGTCCTTGGCCTAACGTTTTTTGGTTTTCTTGAATTGATGCTCCATGAATCGTTGGAATATCTGTTTTCAAACGACTTTGAGCTTGTCTATGGTTTGGCAAATGCCAATTCTCTTTTATTTTCACAGTCCAAGTCGGAATTGAAATTTCCAATTCCTCTCCTTTCTAATTCTCTAGATATTGAATAGGTTCTTCACCTTTATGGGAATCAAAAATACTCTACTTTTTGAAGTGAGTATGGAGTATAAAAAGTAGTTTAACAAGAAGAGTAAGCTAAAAAAAGAAAAGAGGCAATGGTTGAAAGCAACCTGGAGATTTAAAAAAGAGGAGGATAAAAATGAGTATTCAATATCGCGTAATGTCGCTTACCGATTATGAAGAAGTGTATAGCTTGTGGCTTTCCTGTTCTGGAATGGGTTTAAATGATATTGACGATTCTAAAGAAGGGATTGCTCGCTACTTACAGCGCAATCCAAACACCAGTTTTGTGGCTCTAAACAACGGTCAAATCGTTGGGGCGATTTTAACGGGACACGATGGACGACGAGGCTACATCAGCCATACTGCAGTCTTATCCGACTATCGCCACCGAGGCATTGGAACAAAACTGGTAAAAAGAGCACTTGAAGCTTTAAAACAAGAAGGAATTTCGAAGGTTAATCTCGTAGTCTTTGGACGCAATACCGCAGGAAACCGTTTTTGGGAAGCTTTAGGTTTTACGTCTCGCAACGATTTAGTGTATCGAAATTTAACGCTTGTAAAGATGGTGCGCCTTGATACTTAAAGAAAGACAAAAAAAGAACAAGAGGATAAAAAAAGGCGAAGTCAAAAGACTTGCCTTAAAACCACCACTTTGAAAGATGGGGCCAATTGGTAGCTTTGAAAAATTTTAAAAGCACGAAATGACGATCTTGAGGATAAATGATTTTTTTGAGCTGATGGCATTCGGCCAAACAATTGCTTTTATGAGTAATGTTTTGAAGAGACCAATCGGATAAATTGAGATATTCCAAGGATTTGCAATGGGCACACATATTTTGGATGGTATCCAAATTTTGAGTATCCCAATGAGCTAAATTTAAAGAAGTCAAGGTCGTGCAATCTTTAAACATGTGATTGGCTTCAACAAGCGATTGAGTATCCCAATGGGATAAATCAAGATCTTGTAGGGAAGTGCAATGATCGAACATGCAATTGGTTTGATGGACTTGAGAAGTCGACCATTTGGAGAGATCCAATTGTTTTAAATTGTGGCATTTGTAAAACATGAACACCATCGATTCGACTTGACTAGTATCCCAATTGGATAAATCCAAGTCCACTAAGGAATGACATCCGTAAAATAAGGAATCCATGCGACGAACACGACTAGTATTCCATTTGGAGAGATCGACCTTTTTTAATAAGCTACATTCTTCAAATAAGCCACTCATATCTTGAACCTGAGCGGTATTCCATGTGGCAATGGCTAACGATTCCAGTGTGGTACATTGTTCAAATACACTGTAAAGACTTTGAACATGAGTTGTTGTCCAAGAAGACAAGTCCAGCTCTTTCAAGGCATGGCAATGATAAAAAGCTAAATCCAAAATTTGGAGATTTGGAGTATTCCAAGTGGAGAGATCAAGTTTTTCAAGAGTATAACACTTTGCAAACATCCAGTTCATTTCCTTTAAAGAAGAGGTATTCCAATTAGAAAGATTCAACTGCTTCAAGGATTTGCATTCTTCAAACATGGAGTTCATCTTGATCACTTTAGAAGTATCCCATGAAGGAAGGATTAAAGAGGAAAGTTTAGGACATTTATAAAACATACGATTGAGATTGGTCACATCTACCAACTGCCAACCAGATAAATCGATGGTGTGAACATTGGGTAAGCGGGCAAAAGCCTGAGCAGCACATTGATGAACGATGAGTGAAGCGCATCCATCGACTTGCTTGATGTCTTTAGCCCAACGACTCCAAGGCCAAGAAGCATACGCAGAATGATAGACGCTCCCTGAGCTAATGATTAAAACTCCTTGCTCATCCAAAGTCCAACGCGCAGTGCCAATAAACCCTTCATGCCTAACTTTTTTTGTTGGATTTTTAGTGATAAAGATCACCGTTGCCTTTCCTTAACTAATATAACTAATAATATGCCTGTTCACTATTTATATTTTGATACCCAACGGCTAGTATCTTTTTTCATCTACTCTTATCTTTACTTATCAGGGATACTTTGAGTTTCTCTCTGGTCTTCAAGTATTTGATAAGCAATAAGAGTAGATGGCTTTATATCTTTATATCTTTTCTTCGATTCCTAATCCTCTTCGTCCAATTCCAT
>CAZTNF010000038.1:0-14940 GCA_964615295.1 uncultured Erysipelotrichaceae bacterium
ACATAATGTAAGTATCTAAAGAAACGTCAAGAACCGCATCGCTTTGACCGATATAAGGAATAATTCCTGTTAATTTGCCTTCTTCATGCTTCAATAAATTCGCATTGAGCAAATACATTGGCGTTTCCGTGCTATCAAAGTGTTTACTTAAAACAGAGATATCCGCTTTGGAGTCAATGTGTTGAGCGAGCAAATCGCTATAGTTCGCTTTGTACACCCAGTTTACAGGAGCAATGATCACATAATCGTTGGTGTTATCTGTGATTTCATGAAGATTGTTATAGTAAGCAGCTAAGTCGGAAACAAATTCCGCTTCACGTCCTGTAGCCATAACAGGGATTATAGAAATATGTCCATGCTTATTGTTGATGTTGTAGTGTCTAGCACTGCCAATGTGGTCAAACAAAACTTTTGGGTTTCCATTGGTGTAAACTTCAATGTTTTGTAAACCAGAATTGGTCATGTTGGAAATAGGAATATCCACTAAACGATAGCGTCCAACATAAGAGAAAGCGGCCATGGGACGATAGTTTGAAATGCCTTTAACAAAGATCGAAGGGCCGGTAAAGGAAATAATACCTAGAGCGTTTACGTTTGGCATTTTATTGCGCTCCTTTCACATCTGCCGCAACCAGATCGATTTTCTCAGAATCAGGAGAACCAACTACGCAATTTTCGCCAATCACAACTTTATCGGCAACGATTGCGCGGTAAACTTTTGCACCTTTTTCAATAACTACACCTGGCATTAATACAGATTCGTATACTTCTGCCCCTTCATCAATCGTTACGCCATTGAACAGTACGCTATCTTTTACATAGCCACGAATTACAGCGCCTTGGTTGATGTAGCAGTGTTCCACTTTACCTGTTTTGGAAACGTATTGTGGCAAAACAGGAATATCAGCGGTATAAATTTTCCACTCTTTGTCCCCCAAATCGAGTTGATCATTGTGATTGATCAAATCCATGTTGGCTTCCCAAAGAGAATCGATTGTTCCAACATCTTTCCAATACCCATTGAAGTTGTAAGCAAACAAACGTTTATTTTCGTTCAAAAGGTTTGGAATGATATTTTTACCAAAATCATGGTCTGTATCTTGTTTAGCATCTTCAACGAGAGATTGACGAAGCAAAGGCCAATCGAAGATATAAATACCCATAGAAGCTAAATTGGATTTGGGTTCGGCCGGTTTTTCTTGGAATTCAAGAATACGATTGGTCATATCGGTATTCATAATTCCAAATCGAGGAGCTTCTTCCCAAGGTACAGGACGCACTGCAACGGTTAAATCAGCATTGTTTTTGCGATGATCGGCCAACATTTTGTCATAATCCATTTTATAAATGTGGTCGCCAGAAAGAATTAAAACGTATTCTGGATCAAATTCATCGATAAAGTCGATATTTTGATAAATCGCATCAGCTGTCCCTTTATAGACCCCAAAGTTTGTACCATCTTTTTCACTTGGGGGTAAAACGTAAACACCACTACCACGGGTATCTAAGCCCCAACGTTGGCCAGCTCCGGCATAAGCGTTGAGCTGAACGGGTTCGTACTGCGTTAAAACACCAACAACATTGATATTGGAGTTTGCGCAGTTGCTGAGGGGAAAATCGATGATGCGATACTTGCCGCCAAAATAGACAGCAGGTTTGGCAGTCTTGTTTGTCAGGTCATACAAACGAGTGCCACGCCCGCCAGCCAAAATCATGGCGAGCATATTGTTGTTTTCCATTAGTTTTCCTCCTGAATTTCAACTGTGATTATAGCACTTACATTTAGAGCTTTTAAAATCACTCTTTCGTTTTGTCAAATTCGGATTTATCTATTCCTTCTCTATTACTTTAGCCGATTTTTTGGAAATTGTCGGCTTTATTTAAAAGTGAAAGCCGTTTCCCTACAATTTATCTTCATTTTCTCTGTGAAATTTCATTTTCTAAACTATAGAGGGGCTTTTTTTCTTTAGGTACCTCTCCTTCATCAATAGAATAGTTTTCTTTTTTTCCTGTGTCTTTTTTCATGATCTAGAACTCACAAAATTTTTAATGCTAAGTTGTCCTTCTCTTTTTTACGCTTGTTTTTACTCTTGCTCTTCTTTAAAAAAAAACTCTGAACAAATCTCTTTGTTCAGAGTGAAAAATTTAGATTAACACAGCGCGATCATCGGAAAATTCTTGCCCCGCAGCCTCTTTAAATTTCTGATGTAAATCTTCAACCGTTAAAGCAGCTTTTTCTTGGCCTGATACGTCAAAAATGATTTTCCCATCATACATCATGATCAACCGATTTCCTAAACGAATCGCATCTTTCATATTATGAGTAATCATTAAAGTCGTTAAATTGTCTTTTTCAACAATTCGTTTTGTTAAATCTAAAACCTTTTTCGCAGTCAGAGGATCAAGAGCAGCGGTATGTTCATCCAATAACAAGAGTTCCGGTTTTTTGAGTGAAGCCATTAAAAGAGTTAAAGCTTGCCGCTGTCCACCAGAAAGTAAGCCCATTTTTGTATGAAGCCGATCTTCTAAGCCTAAACCAAGAGGAGCCAACAAATCATGATAGCGTTGTTGCTCATCTTTGCTTTGTCCCCAACGTAGAGTGCGGACTTTCCCACGACGCGTCGCAAAGGCTAAGTTTTCACTGATTTCCATATCCGCTGCGGTTCCTCGTAAAGGATCTTGAAAGACACGGCCAATATACGCCGCTCGCTTATGCTCGGGAAGCAAAGAAATGTCTTTATTATCCAAAATGATTTTCCCGCAATCAGGAGGATATACACCTGCAATGAGGTTTAAAAGAGTGGATTTTCCCGCCCCATTTCCTCCTATAACCGTTACAAATTGTCCATCTTCAATGACTAAGTTTAAATCGCGAATCGCTTTTTTCTCTGTTACAGTCCCCGGATTGAAGGTTTTGGACACATGTTTGATTTCAAGCATTAAAATTTGTCCTCCACATCTTCGACAGCTGCGGTTAAGCGTTTATAAGCAGCGGTTTGAGCCCGTGATTCTAACATTACAGGAATGCTCAAGGCTACAGCTACCAGTAAAGCAGTAAAAAGTTTTAAGTTATCTGGATTTAAGCCGAGCTGTAAAACAATCGACACGATAATACGATAAAGAACACTTCCGATTACAATGGAGGCTAAGCGGCGCAAAAAGCCTCCTTGACGACCAAAGATCGTTTCTCCAATGACAATAGAAGCAAGCGCCATAACGATAGCTCCGATTCCCATTTTGACATCGGCATAGCCTTGTTGTTGACAAACAAGCGCGCCCGACATCGCAATTAAACCATTGGAAAGCATCAAGGCCACCATTGTAGTCCAATTAGTCGATACTCCATTGGCTCGAACCATATGGGGATTGTTTCCAGTAGCGCGAATGGACATCCCAAGTTCTGTTCCAAAAAACCAATAAAGAAGGGCAATAGTGACTACGACAAACAAAAGACCGATCGCAATAATGGAAAGGGTTTGTGGCGTAATCCAACCAAGAGCCGGAATTGATTTGGCTAAGGTATTGAACATGTTGGGATAATTTAAAAGCGGAATGTTGGATTGGCCCATAATAATTAAGTTGATAGAGTACAGACCAATTTGGGACAAAATTCCGGCTAAAATGGGGGGAATTTTGCACACGGTGTTGAAAAAACCAGTCACAGCTCCCGCTAAAAAACCACAAAGCATGGCAATTAAAACGGCCAAATAGGAATTGATCCCCATGACCACCAAAACAGCTGCTACAGCTCCTCCTGTGGCAAACGAACCATCCACAGTTAAATCCGCAAAATCCAAGAGGCGAAACGTAATGTAGACTCCTAGAGCCATGATTCCCCAAAGAATTCCTTGGCCAATGGCGCCTTCTAAAGAGAAGAGAATGGACATTATTCTTCCCCTATAACAGTGGCACGATCTAAGACAGATTGAGGAATATCAAGGTTCAAAGTTTCAGCTGTCTTTTTGTTGATGGTTAAAGTACATTGATCTGCAGGCAAGTAGGCAATTGCCATATCGGCTGGTTTATCGCCATCCTTCAAAATTGCGACCGCTTGCGCTCCAGCTAATTGACCAAGCTCGTAATAATTAATGCCATATGTGGCTAACCCACCATTTTCAACCATTCCCTCTTCTCCAACGATGCAAGGAATACCATATTGAGAAGCGGCTTGAGAAACTGTAGCCATACTTTCAGCCATCATGTTATCGGTTGGGACATAAATGGCATCCACTTTGCCATTGAGCGATTCTACTACTTGTTGAATTTGATTGGAATCCGTAACACTGGCTTCTCTATACTCTAAACCACGCTCTTCACATTGTTCTTTAGCCAAATTAATTTGGAATACAGAGTTGGCTTCGGCGTTGCAGTAAAGAAGACCAATGGTTTTTGCATCGGGCAAGATTTCTTGTAATAAATTGAATTGAGCTTCAACTGGTGTTAAATCGGAACTTCCGGTTACATTGCCACCTGGTTGCTCATTAGATTGAACTAAGCCAGAATCGGCGGGATCGGTAACTGCAGAAAGAACGATAGGAATCTCTTTAGTTTCATTGGCAGCCGCTTGTGCTGCAGGGGTGGCCACCGCAAAAATTAAGCTCACGTCATCATTAACAAATTTTTGAGCAATCGAGGTGCAGTTAGCGATTTCACCTTGAGCGGATTTGAAATCGATTTTGGCATCAGCATATCCATTATCTTTTAAGTAATCTTCAAATCCTTCGGTAGCGGCATCCAAAGCGGGATGTTCTACATATTGTAAAATTCCAATAGTGACAGCGTTTCCATCGCTTGTGGAATTACTTTTCGCTCCCGAAGAGGTGGTGCTTGTATCGGAAGAACATCCCGCCATAAATAAAGCGGCTCCGAGCAAAGCAGTTGAAAACGAATGAACCAATTTCATAAACAACAATTAACTCGCAATAGTTTTGAATAAAGGCCAAGCCTTTGATCTTCTCTAGTCAATTGAGAAGGAAGAAAAACGGAGCCAGCGTTTTTCTTCCTTGAACAAGAGAGATAGGAGGCGACTTTGCAGGCCATTGCGAGCTTCCCTTTCTCTGCTTTTTTTGTCTCCTGCAAAGTAAAAAAACGGCTTTGTTTTTTAAGTAGTTTGACCGCTAGGCCTTAAACTATCTAAGGCTTTCAAAAGAAGCTTTGGATAAGCCACAAATGAAAACCAATGCGTTCTAATTTTACACAATTGCCCATAACTCTGAAATTCTTTGGGATAAATTGGAGTCCAGTTTCCATAAAAGTTTCAGAAAACACCGAAAAAAAAACCGCCCATTAGGCGGCTTATTCACCAAAAGATTGAGAACTATTTCTTATCGCATCCACAACCGCAAATAGCTTGTTCGTTGGATTTGATCTTTTCGTCGTGTTTTGCAGCGTCAGCTTCTTTACGGGCGATTACTTTTTCATCGTGAGAAATTTCGTCTTTGCGAAGATCTTTCATCAGACCCGTTTTGTCGTAACCTTCTTCAACTACATGTTCATTTAAATCTTCACGTTTCTTTTCGATAACGCGTTCGTCATGACGAACTTCTGCTTCAAGAATTTTATCTTCAACTTTTTTAATAAAATCAGCCATGATATAAGCCTCCTTCATTCTGTACACGCTTACTATAGCAGTAATTTGAAATCTCACCAAATAATCCGCCCCTAGAGATGGGAAAAAGTCAAAAAGGTATGTGAATAAGATACAAATGAGGCGGAGAAATTCAATGATTGTAGAGAAAAAGATTTTCCTTGAAAAGAAAAATTCTTTTAATTCTTAAACACTAAGCTTTTTGAGCGAGAAGAAAAAAGATGTTGCTTTAGTTAGCATAGGGATAGTGGGAAGTATTTTCCAATAAATTATTTAAGAGTTCTTCAGGCATATAGTCAAAGCGAATGGGGGTGCGATTAATTAAATAATCCAAGCAGTCATTAGAATATCCTGTAACGGTGTAAACCGCTTGGCGTCCTTCATCATAATCCATGTACACCTTTCCATCTTTGACATGAAATTTACCACTGCGCTCTTCAACAAGCTCATTGTTTTTAAAATCGTACTCTTTAAATTCACTATCATCCCAGAAGCATTGGCAAGTAAACATATCTTTGCTGAAATAATGAATCCAGTTTCCGAGCAACGCTTGGCGAGGGAATTTAGCCCGTACAGCGAGTTCCTCTTGATTTCCATTGTTGCTTAAACGATTTTCCCAAGATGTTTTTGTCACTTTTGTTGTATTGGAGGAATTAGTTCGAACTGGTAATGCTTTTTGCTCTTGGCTTTGGGATGTACGATTGTTACGACGAATGGTTTTCGCTTCTTTCGTACTCATTCCTGTTGAGGGAGAAGATGACTCATTTAGTTCATTTTCTTCATTTAAACTAGGAAAGCCTGTAGTAGAAATATTAGCAATGGCAGTTAAACTTTGAGCCGCTTTAGCTTCGCGATCTTCTTTAGAAAGCTGCTCTTTATTGTTGGTGCGCAATAGGCTACGATTGCGTTCCCGACGACTTCCATTGCGCAATTTTTCTAGGGTTTCTGTTGCAGTAGTTTGGCTATCGAGGAGTGTTTTGGCATCTTCCATCAGCTGGCGGGACAATTCAAGACGTTCAGTGAGAGTCTGCTCAAAGGAGCTTAAGGTATCCTGGTCAGAGGGAAGGGAAAACAAGGTTCCGGTTTTAAGGGTTTGAAGCAAATTTTCAAGTGCCTGCGTTTGATCACGCAATTGTTCATATTGTTTTTGAACCTCTTGTTTATTGCGTTGTTCTTGCAACGCGATCTCCTCTTTGATTTCACTAATCACAACTTCATTTTGTTCGCTGCTCGATTTGAGTTCGGTGAGAATCTCTTTCCAAGCTTTCACATCAGACATACTGGCCATGGTTTTCCTTTCTTGAATCGGATCTTCTTGCCTAGGCAAGGAAGAAACGGACTTTTTTTTCTTATGGGCTTTAAAGCCATTTCGCTTTGTTTTAGCCATCTAAGCCTCCTTGCACCATTTCTTCTTGGAAAAGAAATGCGGATGGAAGTTCCTTTCAATTATGCTAAGACAACTGAATTCGGTCAAATTCGTTTCCTTCACTCTTTGGAAAAGAGGATCAAGCCGCTGTCCTTTTCTTCTTTTTTTCTCTATTGCGTATCTTTATCTTTATTTTTCTTCAGGACTAAAAAGATCAAGGAATAGAAGAAAAAGAGCTGTAAATTATTCTCGATTTTCAATCAAGAATAATTTAACAGCCCCTTTAATCTAAGAAATTAATGACGGAAGATCTCTTTGAGAATCGCAATCACGCCGATACACATCAAGACAACTTTTACGACTTCCGCAAACGCCTTGGTGGGATCGCTTTGCATTTCTAAAGCAAAATCATCCACTTGAGTATAGGCGTTTTCACGTAAGGTATTATAGGCATCGCTCGCTTTTTGGGAAAATTCATTGTGATTACTAGCCAGCTTATCGCCAAATTTTTCTGCTTCTTTGTTCACTTTGCTAGCTACTTGTTCTAATTCTTCACCTGTGCGCCGAGAAGTGCGATCAAAGTTTTCTTGAGCTTCTTTGGCTTTTTCATTGATTTGATCTTGTAATTTTTCAATGTTAGTGCGATCGATTTGAAGCTCTTTGTGAATTTTTTCAGCTACTTTTTCTTGATCAGCTTCGACTTTTTCACTTAAAGATTTAAACTTTGCATCCATTTCTTCTTTAAATTTAGCTTCCCGTTCTTTGGCTTCCGTTTCCACTTTTGAGATGGCTGCTTCGGCTTCGGTAATAGGGGTTTTAGCAGGTCCAGCTAATTTTTCATCTGGAGCCGTTGTCGTTTCTTTTGTTTCTTCAATTGGAGCTTTATTTTCTTCCATAAAATTCAAACCTTCCACTTTCTTTTCTCTATTATGCCCATAGATTCTTTAAAAAGCCGTTTGAAAGCTTGAAATGAAAAATAATCGTTTTGGGTCAAAAAAAGCAGCTTGCGCTGCTTTAGAGATTAGATTTCGATGTCTTTTTTCCAAAGACCGTGTAAGTTGCAGTATTCGTAAACAGTAGCTGTTCCGTTGCCACCTTTGATAGCAAATTCAGCTACGGGTTCTTCGCCAGGAAGCAAAGTTGCTTTTTCTACGCTACCATCGGGATATTCCATCCAAATGTTTGTGATCCAGTGCGCAGGAAGCATTGGATGAGCAGTAGAGCCCACTTGGACTTTTACTTTTCCATCTTCTACTTTTACATCGGGAACGTGTTTTTCCACCGCAGCATCGGTAGAACCTGGAACGAGAAGAGTAGCGGGTTGGCCATTGATAACAATGTCCATTTCTTCATTGGCAGGAAGAATAACTTCTACTACTTCGCCATTGGCCCCTTTATATAATTTCATGTCCTTCATCTCCTTTAAGTTTTATTCATTTTACCATCCTGAGCAGAGTCTAAAATATTCAAACGCCTAAATAGATGAAGGGGAAAGGCTTTAATTCGTTGAATCCAAGAAGTGTCCTCATTCGCGCTAAGATAAATTTGCGCTTAGCGCAGAAAGGAAGACTTTATGGATATTCAACTTCTTCCCAGTGGAAATCTTCAAATTAAAACCGATACTCCTTGTCCCTTACAAGAGGTTTGGAACGAATTGGATCTTTCCAAAGAAAAGAAAAAACATGTACAGCTCTTAAAGGGAAAAGATCCCATTACTAATCCTCAAGAGGAGATCTTACCAAGCGATAAACTCACTGCTCTTGTGGATGATGCCTATGACTTTCAGGAGAATACCCCTGTCTTTTATGGTGGGGTGCCAGTAGTCTATGAAGACGATTGGTGCTTGGTGGTGAATAAAAAGCCCTTTTTATTGGTACATGGCGATGGACAAAGTGAAGATACCCTCACCGCCCGCGTGAATGCCTATCTTCAACAAAATGGGGCGCGCTTTCCAAGCCAACCCGTCAATCGCATTGACTATGAGGCCTCTGGACTAGTGCTCTTTTCCAAACACCCTCTTACTAAGGCCTATTTGGATCAACAATTTGAAGATGGTACGGCCAAAAAACAATACTTAGCTGTGGTAGATGGTCGGGTAGCCAATCGTGACATCGACATCAACAATCCCATAGCCCGTAATCGTCATGAAGCGGAAAAGATGATGGTTTACAAAAAAGGCAAACCCGCTCATACTCACGTTCAACGTTTAAAACTCTTTGATTGACTCACAGTCACTCTACATGGAAACGTGTAGAAAAAAACTGCTCGAATTGCTGGAAAACCCCAAAGCCAATTGCGCCACAACATCGCTTTGAAAAGGCAAATGTGAAGGCCACGAAAGTAGAAAAAAGCAGTTGGATAGCTTATGGCGTAAGCCTAACAGCCGTATAACGGGCAATCAGCAGCCAAGCTTCGAATAGAAGAAGGTTCAACGACTATTCCTTAGGAAGTAGGGATCAAGCGATCCCGAAGTGGGCAGCCCTAAACATATAAGGTGTAGGTGAAGATATAGTCTGTGCTTGCATGAAAGTGCAAGATGCCTTTGGCACTACAAGATTTGCGCTCTTGTAGAAACAAAATTCAGGATAAGTCACTCGTGCGTGCCGATATTTCTACTGGCCGCAAACATCAAATTCGCGTTCATCTTTCCAACATTGGGTATCCTATTATGAACGATCCCTTGTATGGAATGGTTCGCAACAACAAAGGATTGATGCTACAAGCTTATAAGCTCTCTTTTTTACAACCCTTTACCCATAAACCTATCGACATTGAACTCGATATGGACACCCGCTTTAAATGGTTCGATCCAGAACTCGCCAAAGCTTAATCAATTGATAGTCCAACCTAAAGAAAAGGAGCTGTAAATTATTCTCATTTTCGGGCTCTTACCCAAAGTAGGTAAAAACCCATTTTCTAGAATAATTTAACAGCCCCTTTTTATGAGTTTTAAACATTTATTTAACATCAAAAAAGGTTGTAACAAATTTTTGCAATCACTCGATTCGTATAAGCCCTCTTTTCTTACAGTTCAGATTTTTAATGAATCATGAGCCTTCTTTGTATTCAATGAAGGCTCATTCACTTATGTAGAGAAAATAAATGATTTCCCTTATTTACAACCTGAATAGGAATCAAATTCCAAATTTCTTTAATCGCTTTTCTTGACTTTATTTTAAATATTGAACTCAAACTTGAGAAAAAAGAGCTTATAACGAATCTTCAAAATTCGTTATAAGCTCTTTTGATCTTCCTTTTCGTTTTGTGTTTTATTTTTTGGGCTTAAGGATTCATTCAAAGTTTTTTCAGACTCCTCTATAGAGTGAACTGGAACTAGAGAAGCTAAAGGAGTCGCTTGAGGTAAAAGGGTTTCTTTTTTCTCGATCAGTTCTCTCTTTAGAGCCTTTTGATCTTCGAAAAAAGAAGTGACTTCTTTAGGGGTTTCTGTCTCTTCTGGATCGGATTTTGACGAATCCAATTGATCTAACAAAAGTTCTAAACAATAGCGAATCACAGCTAAGACATAACTGACTGGAAAGCGTTCTTTTAGACTTTCAATTCGCTCAGAAAAGTGGCCCCCATTTTGTTTGAGCATTTTAAAGAGTTGGTTGGGAAGCTCTTCTCGTTTGACATGGCCAAACACATCCACAAGCGCAAACTCTTCTGGATTAATATGCGAAGTAAGCTTTAGAGTACGTAAGTTTTGTACGATGGTTTCTAAAAAGGTGCGGTAATCGTATAAAGCGATGGGATCGACTTTGGCAAAAAGCGCAAGAGCTTCCACTAGACGCCCGAGATCGTAATTTTCAAGTTTTCCATTGGGCAAGTCGGCCGGATAGTAACCCAACAAGCCACGGTATAAGAAATTCTTAGTTTGTGCGGCTTTAGGAAAAACGATTTGCATTTGGGCAATTTGATGAGCTAGATAGTCTTCTACAATATCGATAAGCGGCTTGTCATCGGGAGTAAAAGTATAGATATAGCCAGGATATTTTCCCAAATACTTTTTCGCTTCTAAATACCCTTGTGCATACAAACGCTTAGCATGGGCCGTAGAAAAATCCAAGGGGTTTCCAAGTTGAAGCAAAGGTTGAATGTAAAACATATCCGGTTTTAAAGCGGGTGGTAACGCTTCGCCTGGTTCATGCAAATCCACCACCATCGTCCAAGTCGCTTCAGGAAGAATGGTTTCAAGAAGGCTTACTGGTACATTATCCGCATACATTCCATCCATGTAATCTTCCCCTTGAAAATGAACTTTAGGAAAAGCAGGATAACAAGCTGAGGAAGCCATCACGATTTCTTCTACGTTTTCGGATGTGATTTCGCCTTTGAAAAAGGCACGACCTTCCTTTTTCGTATCGTTAAAGGTCATACAAGCATATTTAATGGGAGAGGATTTAAAGGAATCATAATTAAACATCTTGCGAAAGTGCTCACGCAATGGGCGAATATCCATACGCGATTCAAAGTATTTGATTACAAATTGTAAAATGGTCCGCGAACCTAAAATTTTTTCCTTTAAGGTCACAGGCAATTGAGGTAAATCGGTGGCAATATGTTCGGGCTGCATATTGAGTACGAATTCTGTTACTGGTTCAATGTTGTTGCCAGGATAAAAAATACCTACTAAGGCCCCAATAGAGGTTCCCGTTACCCCATCAAAAAAGAGTCCTTCTTCATTGAGCGCTTGCCACACGCCCACGTGATAACATCCCTTGGCACCACCCCCACCAAGGACTAAGCCATAGCAATCGCTTTCACTTTTATGCCTAGGCACGTGTTGAACGGGATTACGCTTTTGTTCTTCCATCCACGACCTCCAAAAAATACCAAGTCCAAGCTAAAGCCATCTCACCAGGATACACTGAGCCAAAGGGAGCGAGTTTTTTTCTCGCCTCATAAGGAGAAGACGAGAGAGTGTGATAAAACACGGTGATAATGGCCATTTTGTCTAAATCCTTTTGGCCCCAAAGCGTGGATAAAGTGGACAGGTCGGTTAAATCGTCCACTTTATCGCGAAAGGATTCCAGTTTCTGATGCAACTTACTCAAGAAGCTCGGCACACTCCAAATATGATACGGATCTAAGCCTGCGACATAAGCTAGGGCTTCAATTAAAAGCCAAGACCCCTTGTCTTTAGCGAGCGTTTTGGATAAATCCGAAGGGGAATAGCCAAAGACCCAATGGGCAATGGCTTCTATAACATCGGGTTTAAAGACAATATGATAGACCGAAAAGAGAAAGCTTAAGTAACCCGCCCAAAAAGCGATGGCATTGGCTTGGCTACATTCAAAGGTATAAAAGAAGCCAGTGAGAGTTTGCATCGCTTTTGAAGCTTCCAAATACCCCGCCCATAAATTGCGCATCGCCGATAGCGCGGTGAAGTCTAAGAAATTGCCCAGCGGTAACAAAGGCTTCATCTCAAAGAGATTGATCTGGGTGCGATCGACAGGTAAGACAATTCCAGGCCCTTGGACATCCACTGCCAAAATCTTGGTGGCGTTCATCTTTTGAGCTAAGTCAATGGGGACATTGTCCCAATAGCCTCCATCGATATAGTCTTCTTCATTCATCTTTAATACAGGGAAAGCCGGATAACAGGAAGCGGAGGCTAAGATGATGTCTTGGGCATTTTTAGCATTCATCTCACTTTTAAAGTATGCTTGCGGGGTCCGCTTGGTGACATTAAAGGTCATGCAGGCATAGTTGATAGGGGAGTTGTGAAACATTTGCCAATCGAACATCTTGTCGAGTTCTTGTTTGAGAGGAGAGATGTCAACGCCTTTGCCATCTAAAATATATTTTTGTAAAAACGAACCAATTTCTTTGCGGTTGGAAACAAGTGCGCCAAGGGTTTCCGGAAACGCAAACAAGTCAGAAACAATAGTCGTTGGTTTTAAAGTTTGTACAAAAGCAATCATCGCTTCTAACGATCCCTGCACATACATCGCACTGACTAAGGCTCCAATGGAGGTGCCTGCAGTACAATCAAAAGACAAGTGTTGCTCATCAAGCGCTTTCCAAACCCCAATTTCATAGCACCCTCGAGCCCCTCCTCCGCCAAGAACCAAGCCGCTGTAGGCTTCTTGATCTTCTAAAAACCAATTTTTCATGCCTATCCTCCTCTTAGTTTTCTCCTATTTTTGGTTTCTCGTCGCTTTTATTTTTGTAAGATTTGCTCTTTATCCCACCATAAAACAATAAACCAAGCAATAGGCCCAAGCTAAAAAGCTTAAAAAGGGCAATAAACGCTCCTGGCTTAAAAAGCTATAAACTAAACAGGCTACAGAAGCGATCATCACCACTAGACATAGCCCATTTAGCCCTAAAGAAAAGCCAATGCATCCAAGGCCAATCGCGTCAGCTAAACCAAGGCTTTGTTGGTGGACCAAAAACAAACTCATCAGGCTTAGGCCAAGGCCTAAAACTCGTTCGAAAGGAGAAACCATCACTAAGCTTCCTTGGACTAGGACAAAAAGGGCCACTAAAAGCCAAAGATGACTGAAATAGCGCGTCTTTAAATCTTGACAGAAAACGAGAAAGCCTAGGCTAAACCCCACGCTTGGCATCCACGTCAATGGGCTGGAAGTATAGACTATACAACCTAAAAAGGACACCATCCACAAGACTAAGGCCCAAGGGGCAAAAAGCCCCCATGTTTTGAATCCCCCTAAAAGAAAGACGAAAAAACAAAGAGAAAAAAGTAAAATAGTCATGAACTTAGCCTACTAAAAAAAGGTGACTTTACCAAAAAAAAGTCCATTCTAGAAAAATCATTTAGCTTTGTTTTTCTTGTTTCCTTTGAATTTAAAGATGAAGTTTCTCCTTTTGAGGAAGTTCAATGGTTTGAA
The DNA here is from genome assembly GCA_964615295.1 of uncultured Erysipelotrichaceae bacterium. GTDB lineage: Bacteria > Bacillota_I > Bacilli_A > Erysipelotrichales > Erysipelotrichaceae > Allobaculum. The sequence goes on from CAZTNF010000038.1 coordinate 13,808, forward strand.
GTCCTTTAAAGCCCGCTTGTCTTAAATCGATTTTATACGCTTGTAACGCATATCCTTTTGGATAAGGACTTCCACCATATTTCACATCTCCCACAAGAGGGGTTCCTAAAAAGGCTAGACAAGCGCGAATTTGATGAAAACGACCGGTATACAGTTCGATTTGGGAAAGATACTGGCCATGAGCTTGATCAATAGTTTGAATGGCCATTTGCGCTTTATCATAATCGGGCAAGGGAGTTTTGGACACTAAGGCTTTGGTGCCCTCTTTTTTCAGATAGAGGGTGATCAATCCTTGAACTGGTTTTTGGTCTGTGATAGCTAGGTAATACTTACGAATGGTATGATTGGCAATGGCTTGAGCTAACTGACGTGCACTTTGAGCGCTTTTTCCAGCTAATACCAATCCACTCGTGTTGCGATCCAAGCGATGGGCAATAGAAGGAGTAAAGGAATGCTCTTTAGTGGGATCGTATTGGCCACTTTGGCGTAAATACCACAACAAGCGATCGTTGAGGGTATCTTGATTTTGGGGACTATCCTTCATGGACAAAAGTCCAGCTGGCTTATTCATAGCTAATACCTGTTCGTTTTCAAAGACGATTGCAGGGGCAGGAAGACTTTGAAGGGCTTTTTGTGGTTTTTCTAAAAAGTCAGGGGGCAAAAACAACAAGATGTGATCCCCCTCTTGAAGCACTTGATCAAACGCGGCCCGCTTTCGGTTTACTTTGATTTTTTTATTGCGAATGGCTTTGTGCATCGCGGATTTTTTTAAATTGGGATAGGCTTTGCTCAGAAATTTATCCAATCGTTGATTGGCATCGTTTTGTTGGATAATGACTTCTTCCATACTAAAACTCCTTTCTTTTAAACAAGGTATAGACAAAAACAAAAGAAGAAGAGATCAATGTGAAAGCTTTGAAATTGCGCCTTTTCAAGTGCAGGCGCTTTCATTACAATGTGAAAGGATACTTCAGCACCTATTTGTGAAATAATTGACAAGCTAAGTCTTTTCCTTCTTGACCGATTGCGTATGATTAAGGAAGAATTCTCTTGTCTTTATTTTGGGTATTCCTTAAGCATTTCTAGGCTCTAGAAGGAGAGCGAGAGTTTAAAGTATGTGTCCAAAACCTTTT
>CAZTNF010000039.1:0-14422 GCA_964615295.1 uncultured Erysipelotrichaceae bacterium
CCGCTGACCCTCTGCTTGTAAGGCAGACGCTCTCCCAACTGAGCTAAGTCTCCGTAATTCCTTAACGCTTGATCAGTATACCCTATCTAAGAAATGAGCGCAATCGATTTCTAAAATTTTTTCCAGATTTTAGACCTGCTTTTAAAATTCCTTTTTCTACCTATTCCCCTTTTAGACGATACACTTCTAAAGGACCATGACACATTGGACAACAATAGCGATCGATATGCCGAAGCGTTTTGGACATCCGTTGGCGATACATCGTGTATTGGCAGTGTTGGCAAACAATCTTATAGCGGTTTAGGGCCGAGGCGAAAAGGCCATAGTCGGCTAAATTCGTCTCGACTTGGACATTATAAAGTTTTGGATAGTAAGCATTGAGTTTATTGGCTGCTTCTTGAAAAGCGGGGCCATGATTGTAGCATCCTGGAATGGTGTGAATCAGTTCATGGGCTATGACATCCCGCAGCAAATCGAGGTTTTGGGTAGTCAAAACATAGAGACTGATTTCAATGGAAAAGAGTTCTTGATTTTTTGCTTTTAGGCTACATTTAGAACAGCGCCCAAGGGATCGTTTCAAGCGAGAATTAATTTGAAAGCCAGCTTTTTGAATCTCTAGTCCTGCCTCTTGGCAATCCTTTTCGATCTGCTCAAAAAATCTCATCAAATCCTCTTGGTTTTTAAAGGCCTGAGTTTGTATAGTCATCATAATCCTTCTTAATCTTTTATATCTTAAGACTTTTAAGAAAGTCTAGGAAAAGTTGAAACGGGTCAAGGTTCTTTTCAACTTTTTTTTAACCTAAATCCTTTACAAATCTGTGTAGGAGGAGGAAATAAGTAAAATTAAGATATAGCTTCTTTTCCTTAAACTGAGAAGCAAGAATATAAATAGAAGAAAGAGAAATAGAGAAATGAAAATTTTAATTGTAGAAGATGAACCACGTTTGGCTCAAGCCACCGCTGCGATGCTAAAAAACCATGCCTATCAAGTCGACATCGCCTACGATGGCGAAACGGGTTCTGAAAAAGCAAGCAGCGGAATTTATGATCTCGTCATTCTGGATGTGATGTTACCCAAAAAGGATGGGTTTGAAATTTTAGAAGACATTCGCGCTCTCGCCCCGGAAACAAAAGTCATTATGTTAACCGCTCGTGGGGAACTCGCCGACAAACTCAATGGCTTAAAAAATGGCGCGGATGATTACATGACTAAACCGTTTCATATGGAAGAACTCTTGGCACGAGTGGACATTCAACTTAAAAAACAAACGGGAATTCAAAAAAATCGGTTGAGTCTAGGCAATACCTACTTGGATTTATCGAGTGGTTTGCTTGGAAGCCAAGCTTCTGGAGAGGTGATTCCTGTCTCCGGCAAAGAATATACCCTTTTGGAATACTTTTTATCGCATCCAAGTCAAATTTTATCCAAGGAACAAATTTATTCCAAAGTCTGGGGTTGGGATAACGACATCGAGTCCAACAACCTAGAAGCGTATTTATCCTTCTTGCGTAAAAAGCTCCGCCTTTTAGAAAGCGATTTAGAGATTAAGTCGGTACGAGGACTAGGCTACCGCATCCATCCCAAAAATGCGTGAATTAAAACGAAAGATGTTATGGAGCTTATTTTCCCTCTTTACGGTTTTGGTCTTGTTGTTGACGGGAATGGAAAATTACCAAGCCTATATGGAAGCCAAAGAACAGCTTCAAAGCTCTTTGATCAAAATCAGTGAAGTTTCTGGGGAAATCATGGGGCTCAGCTTTGGCCCTTGGAAACGGCAAATCTCTACGAGTATGACTTCTTCTTTAGACTCTACAAGTAAGGATCAAGCAAGTGTACAACAAGAAGACGATCCAGATATGGATCGCTTATCTCTTATCTACGACAATCCGGTCTTTTTGATCGCTTTAGATCATGGGACTCCTTGGAAAGTGTATTCCGCTTCCTTTGAGGACATCGATGTGGAAGAACTCATTGAAGATGCGGATGAAATCGGCCATGGTTTTCAAACGGGATTGATGTCCACTGGCAATTTATATGTGGATGAAATCGCATGGTATTACGCTACGCCTTCCGTTCTCGTCATGATCGGCCTTCAAAAAGTCTCTCACAAATTATTAAAAACTTTAATGTGGTCGCTTTTAACCGCTCTATTTTTTGAAGTAGTTCTTTTCTTTGTCTGTCGCAAAGCGGCCAATTGGATGACCGCACCGATTGAACAGACGATGGAAAGACAAAAACAATTTATTGCCGATGCAAGCCATGAACTCAAAACACCCGTAGCCATCATCTTAGCTAATGCGGAAGCGATGGAACAAGATCCTCAAGTGCGTTGGTTAGAAAATATCAAAGAAGAAGCCAACCGCATGAATGGCTTGATTGTAAATTTATTGGATTTAACTAAGGCCGATGCCGGAAAAGTAAACCTTTCATTGCTCGATCTCTCTCACCTTCTCGAAAAACAATGCTTAATTATGGAAGCCTACATGTTTGAAAAAAACATTGTGTTTGAAGAAGATATCGAACCCGATATCTTTGTGATGGGAGAAAGCGCTTCTCTTCAACAAGTCATTGCGATTTTAATTGACAACGCCATTGCTCACAGCACGGGAAAAGTCATGGCGACGCTCAAACGCAAGGGAAAAGAGGCCATCCTCACTATATCCAATACTGGAGACCCCATCTCTTTAGAGGAACAAGAAAAAATCTTTGAACGATTTTATCGGGCCGATAGCTCCCGCAACAGTTCAGCAGGTCGTTATGGTCTTGGTCTAGCCATTGCTAAAAGCATCGTGGAAAGTCATCAAGGAAAAATTAAAGTCCATTGTGAACAAGACATTACCTCTTTTTCCATTGTTTTAAAGGCTCTATAGTTTTATCCCTTTTTTCATTCCAACTGTTTCTAAATTCCTTGTTTGGGAAAAGAAACAGTTTTTTTTTTGCACCGTAAAAAAGCTGAAAAATCTCTAAAAAGTTTGCTTAAGCTAACAAAAGTTTGTTTTAACTAACTTCTTTCTTGATCTTCGAAAGTTAGACATAGTAAACTCAGATTATCAAAAGTTAGTTAATACGAACTCGCTTATATATAAAGGGAGTTGAACTATAAAAGAGAAAATTATGGAAAACAAAGAAAGGAATCTCACTATGCCCCTGTGTTTTGGTCAACCTGGCCATTCCTACAAAATCGTTCACATTAGTCAAAATGATAAGTTGCGCCGTCATCTCGGACATCTTGGCATTGTGGAAAACGAAACGGTCTCTTTACAACAATCCGTCAGCCAAAACCTCATCATCGAAGTCAAAGGTGCACGGATTGCTCTTGACAGACACTTAGCCAGTCGAATTCAAGTTCAAGACGCTTAAAGAAAGGAGAAACATGACCTTAGATGCTTTAAAGCCTGGAGATCAGGCAACCATTCAAAAAATTCACGCTACTGGTGCCTTAAAGCGCCGAATTATGGACATGGGTTTAACCAAAGGAACTGCATTACAAGTCAAAAAGCTCGCTCCTTTAGGCGATCCCATGGAAATCACTATTCGTGGGTATGAACTGACTTTACGAAAAAAAGAATGTGAATGCGTAGAAGTGAGCTTTGCATAAAGATAAAGGAGTTTAAAAACTGATGATTCAAATTGCACTTGCTGGCAATCCCAATTGCGGCAAAACGACAATCTTTAATGCACTCACCGGCTCTTCTCAATACGTCGGCAACTGGCCTGGCGTTACGGTCGAGAAAAAGGAAGGAATTTACAAAGGCGAGTCCAACATCAAAATTCAAGATTTGCCGGGAATTTATTCACTTTCTCCTTATTCCCCCGAAGAGCGGGTGAGTCGTACTTATCTAAGCGATCAAAAACCCGATGCCATTTTAAACGTCGTGGATGCCACCAACATTGAGCGAAATCTGTACTTAACGAGTCAGCTCTTGGAGCTTGGTATCCCTATGGTGATCGCTTTAAACATGATGGATTTGGTCCGCAAGCAACAAGACCAAATCAATATCCAAGAACTTTCTAAAAAACTTGGATGTCCTGTCATTGAAGTCTCCGCCATTCACAAAGAAGGCTTAGAGACTGCAATGAAGGCCGTTGTTCAGGTAGTGGATCAACACCAAATTCCTCATCCAGCTGAATTTTCCCCTACCGTTGAAAAAGCGATTGATCAAGTCGAGACCGTTCTTCGGCAGAAAAATGACAGTCGCTACTTGGCTATTAAAGTATTGGAAAACGATGAGCCGATTTTAGAGGCTTTACGTCTTTCTTCTCAAGATCAAGAAAAAATAGATGCGATTCGTACTACTTTAGAACAAGCCATGGATGATGATGCCGAAAGCATCATCACCAACGAGCGCTATGAGTGGATTGCTAAGGTTTTACATCAGACGTGGAAGAAAAACCCTACCCCTACTCTGTCCATATCTGAACGCATTGACCAAATCCTCACTAATCGCTTCTTAGCTCTCCCCATTTTTGCGCTAATCATGGCCTTCGTATACTACTTAGCCATTTCCACCATTGGAACCTGGGCTACAGATTGGATCAATGATGTTTTCATTGGGGAATGGGCTCAAGGAGGAATGACAGCTTTTCTTGAAAGCCTTCATGCCTCAGATTGGGTGATTTCCTTAATCGTAGATGGAATTATCGGGGGAATCGGGGCACCTCTAGGCTTTTTACCCCAAATGGCGGTGATCTTTCTGGCCTTATCCTTTTTAGAGGATTGTGGCTATATGAGTCGTATCGCCTTTATTATGGACCGCGTTTTTCGTCGCTTTGGTCTTTCTGGAAAATCGTTCATTTCCTTTATGGTCTCGACGGGCTGTGGCGTGCCAGGAATTATGGCTGCGCGTACAATTGAAGAGGAACGCGATCGGAAAATGACTATGATCGTCACTACGTCGATGCCTTGTGGAGCTAAGCTGCCCATTATTGCTTTGATCGCTGGAGCCATTCTTGGCGATGGGGAATCGTGGTGGATTGCTTGGGCGACCTATATGTTTGGGATTGTGGCCATTATTCTTTCGGCTATTGTCTTAAAACACACCAAAGCGTTTGAAGGGGAAGCTGCTCCTTTTATCATGGAACTTCCCGCTTATCACTGGCCTAGATTGAATAACGTGTTGCATCAGACATGGCAACGATGCTGGCACTTCTTGAAAAAAGCCGGAACCATCTTATTTGCTTGTTGTGCTGTCACTTGGTTCTTATTGTCCTTTGGTTTTGATGAAGCAGGTTTTGGCTTAGTGGAAACGCAAGATTCTCTTCTCGCCATTTTAAGCGGATGGATCGCTCCTATTTTTGCTCCTCTTGGTTTTGCAAATTGGCAAGCGACTGCTGCAGCGCTTTCTGGATTTGTTGCTAAAGAACAAATCGTTTCAACAATGGGTATTTTAGCCAATGTAGCTGATGATAGTACGGCCAACCCAGAGCTTTTAGCTGCCGTGACGACTATGTTCCCTAGTGCTATGGCGGCTGTATCCTTCTTGATCTTCAACTTATTGGATGCCCCTTGCTTAGCCGCAATTTCCACTGTGGCGAAAGAAATGAACAGTATGAAATGGACATTTTTCTCTGTGGGGTGGCAGATGTTTTATGCCTACACCGTCTCTTTGATGGTGTACCAACTTGGGACTTGGATGACGACTGGGACTTTTGGTTTTGGAACTATTTGTGCCTTAGTAATTTTAGCGTGGTACACCTACCAAATCTTTAAACCCATTTTTAAGCGTCCCTCTACATTGGTTCCTAATCCTTCTCATTGATGGAACCCGTTTATTGTTCGATATCTATATCTTTATCCCTTTGGGTTTTTACCTTTCCCTGAGCGACTTGTCTTAAGACAAGTCGCTTTTTTTCATCTTGAAATAGCCTATTTAATTGGATTCCTAAATCAAATTTAAAGGCAATTTGGAAGAGTCTAAAAAAAAAGAAGAAACTTGATAAAGTGAATTTAGAAAGGAGTTTTATGACTACTCTCAAGAGCCTAAAAGAATCGATGGCCAAATATTGGTGGATTTTTGCGATCGTATCCATGGTCTTGCTTTTCCTTTGTTCTTACATTGGTTGGTATGTCCTAGCCAACCTCACTGTCTTTGGTGGAGCCTATTATGTGGTTCAAAAAGCCTTGGCCCGTAAAAAACGCGTATTGGAAAACAAAGAATTGTTGCGACGAATGGATCGAAAAGAGCGTAAAAAGTTTTTTGATCTCGATGATCAAGAAAGCCGCAACATCACAAGCTCAACCGAGCTGATTTTCTGGTTAAACGTGGCCTGTTTGTTTCTCGATATCTATATTTATCTCTTTAATTTTCTTAATAATCGTCCTCTAAGCTTATTTCATGAGTGGGATACCAACCAGGGGATCAATTTGACTCTTTTAATCACCGGTTTACTCTTTAGCGTGCTCTTTTTAGGAAGCTGGAAAGCCTTTTTAAAGACCACGAAGATCCAAGCCCGTCCAGAACAAAAGAAAATTCACACTTCCTCCAACCGAGTTAAAAAGCCCTTGCGGGATAAAACATATACTTCAGCTTATAAAAAAAGCTCCTAAGCTTAAAGTTCAAAAGAAAGAAGGAACCTGTATGGCAAACGAGGCTCCTATCCTGCAGCCAACCCTTTTAGAAGAAACTAAAGAAGAACGACTCACTTTACTCATTCAAAATCTTAAGGCGTGTCGTTTTTGCGCTGCGCGTTTTGGTTTTGAACCACATCCCATTCAATGGGGAGACTTTGATGCCAAAGTTTTAATTGTCTCCCAAGCTCCAGGCTGGCGGGTTCATGAAATCGGAAGGCCTTTTAGCGATTTGTCTGGAAAAAAGTTACGCCAACAATGGTTTGGGATTAGCGAAGCTCAGTTTTATAATCCCCATCTCTTTTATTTTACAAATGCAGGGCATTGTTTCCCGGGCCAAAATAAAAACCACACCGATAAAAAACCGCCTAAAATTTGTTGGGAGAAGTGGAGCAAGCATGAGGTAGAACTCTTGGATCAATGTGAACTCTACATCGTCATTGGCAGTGAAGCTGCCAGTCGAATGTTTCCAGGGCGGAAGCTAGAAGATTTGGTGTTTTCCGATTTAGAGGTACATGGCAAGCCTTGTTTTGTCTTACCCCATCCCTCACCCTTAAACTTTCGCTGGCCCCAAGCCCATCCCACTTTTGAAACGGATGTTTTACCTCGTCTGCGTCAAGCGATGGCAAAAGCGCTCTCCTTACCCCCTAACGCTCTTTTTCCATATATTAAAAAAGAGAGCTGGGAATCCTAACTTTTTTAAGTTTGAAACTTATGAGTCCAAAAGCGAAATAGCTCCAAAAATGAAGAGATTAAAAATCATATTAAGGATAGAAATCTCTTAAAGATTCGTCATTCTTCAACATCATGGAGCTTAGGAACAAACACTCGATGAAATTATTTTTAGAGAAATATCCCATAAGATAGGATTGAGTAAACAAAATTCTTGCGATAAACTACATCGCAAAGTCATTAGACTCCATACTGATAACGAACTAACCAAAGTCTCTCAAACTTTAAGGGGTAATTTCTATTCAATGAAAAACGACTTAAAACTTATTCCGGAAACGTCGTAAGCTAAAGCTATTATCTTTGATGGATGAAAAGAGTAAAGAAAAAATTAGAAATTACTATTGACGAATTAGCATTGCTTTTAAACCGAACAAAACTATTAGTATTCAAGATTGTATAGGCGCTCTTCAAAAAGAAAATAAAGAAAAAGTACTTGAAGATTTAGGTAGAGCTGCTAAAGTCATGAGATCTTCAAAGGAAAAGGTGTTACCATACAAACACCGAGTTTGAAGCGATCTTTTTATAAAGAAGCGGTTGAAAGAACCGATAGTTTAAATAGAGAAATTCTTGTCAAAATAAAACTTAATCCAATATCAATACAATCTAATTCCAATGGACTAGGCCAGGTAAAATGCCTTTACGAAAAATTATTTGGATTAATTTAAAAATCTGCCGATGAGAAAAACTAAGTCAGCCAATAAGCTGACTTTTATTTTGTCCAATTGAAAGTTATAGCTTTGGCTCGGTGTTAGTCGAAAAGCTAAAAGTATTTCCCATAACAAAATGAGATTCTGTATAACTTTCAAGGAAAAGAAAAAAGGGTTTGTAATGAATCGTTATAAGCTCTTTTTTAGGATTCAAGTTCTTGAAGAGGAGGGATAAAGTGGAAGGAAGAGAGGTGAAAAATTTAAATAAAAATTGGAATTTAGGTGGTTAGACATGCTATAAATAAAGGGGATCATTAGCCTTTTCCCCGCATGCGCGGGGATGATTTTTCTCATCCTTCAAAAGGAGACTAACGATTCATTTCAAGCTATTGGAGCGAAAATAAGAAAGGGGAAAGATTTTGTTCTCCTTTCCTTTTTTTCGTAAAAAAAAAGAGGGTTTGTGCGAATCCAAATCATTTCGGAAATTCGTTACAAACCCTATCTTCTTCCTAAAAAATAGAAAATCATATATAAAAATAAAAACCCATGCTCAATTATCTTAATTAAACATGAGTTCGAATAAATTCATAATGGCTGGAGTAACTGGATTCGAACCAGTGAAATGCAGGAGTCAAAGTCCTGTGCCTTACCGCTTGGCTATACTCCAATATATTAAGTGTTAAGTGATTTTTTAAGGCTTAATAAGCCGTTCCTTATCACCTCGATTAGTATAACATGATCGCCAAGAGAGTCAACACTTTAAAAAAGAAATTTTCTCTTCTCAGATTCTAAAAAGAGCTTCTTTAATATATAGAGGGATAAAGATGATCCTTTTTATCATTTTATCTCAAGAAAAGGGATTGAGAGCACTACAATGAGGGAGGGAGGATTTTAGGCCCAAAATTGCCTTAGGTTAAAAATAAAGATATAATCAGATTTCAGAGATAGAAATTTTCCCTTTTTTATCGAGAACCCCTCGAAACAAATATAACCCAAAAAAGTAAAACAACAAATAGAAAGGAGAATTATGGCAAAACAAGATATGATTGAGCTTGATGGCTTAGTAGTAGATACTCTTCCTAATGCCGTCTTTAAAGTACAGCTTGAAAATGGACGTGAAATTCTTGCTCATGTATCTGGAAAAATTCGTATGCACCATATTCGTATTCTTCCAGGCGATCGAGTAAGAGTGGATATTTCTCCCTATGACCTAACTCGCGGCCGCATTACTTTCCGCTATAAATAAAAGACTATTTTTTCCATCTGAGATGGAATAAATAAAGGAGGTTTACTCATGGAGGTTTTTTCTAGAGCGACTTTTACCCAGCTTCCTGATGGTTCTGACACCCGTGGAGCCTTCGTTCTCGAACCCCTTGCTCGTGGCTTTGGAACGACTATTGGAAACTCGATTTGTCGCACTCTACTTTCTAATCTTCCTGGTATGGCTGTTCTCGGCTTTCGGATTGAGGGAATTAACCCTGAAGCGATCGTAGCTGACCAGATCGTAGAAGATATTGTTCGTTTAAAGCTGAATACTAAATCCTTACAAATCGAAATCGATGTTGATGAAGATGAGGATAAAAAAAATGAAGTTTTGACCTTTCATTTAAACAAAGTGGAAGGACCATATACAGTTAAAGCAGGCGATTTGGTAGCCCCAGAAAATGCCAATGTAATTGATCCAGACCATGTCATTTGTCATGTCAAAGAAGGCCAAAGTTTAGAAATGGATCTCTATGCAGGACGCAGCACGGGCTATCGCACTGCGCTGGAAATAGCAGAAGAATTTTCTTTACCCGCTGGAACTATTTGTGTGGATACGGTCTTTACTCCTATTAAATCGGCTGAATATAAATCAGAACCGACTTTGCTTGGACATGATACTAAGTACGATAAAGTAACCATTGAAGTTCATACTAATGGCACCATTATGCCTATTACAGCGATTAATGAAGCCTGCCAAATTTTAATCTCTTATTTGGATGAATTGATTCCTTTTGGTCACTTGGATTTAACCGAAAGTTTTACAGTAGTTCTTCCTACGGCTAAAGAAGTCTCTAAATCTTCTTTAACCATGATTGAAGATCTTGAACTTTCTGTTCGTTCTTATAACTGCCTTAAGCGAGCTGGTATTCAGACCGTAGAAGAATTGACCCAACGTACCGAAGAAGACATGATGCATGTGAAAAATTTGGGTAAGAAATCTTTACAAGAAGTGAAAGCCCGTCTTGAAGCTCTGGGCCTTGGCTTTAAAACATACGATTAATTAAATCTTTTTTGACGCTTTCAAGGAGTGGCACTGCCTTTTTGGTAGTGTCACTTTTTTTAGACCCAATTATGGAGTAGAATGCTTTCATGAAATAAGATGAAAATAGATGAAAGAAAATGTAAAAAAGAGCAGTTCTTAAATACATTAATAAAAAATAAAAATTTTATTTAATTAGTTTAAAGTAACTTATCTTTATCTAAAATAGAAATAGATATTAATAGCGTTTTAAAAGAATTAAAATTTCCATTTCTATAGAGCATTTTAAAAGCATCTTAAGGTTACTCATCTTAGAATAGAAGAGATTTTTCTTGCTTCTAAAGGTGTAAGAAAAATGGAAAGAACTCCTCTTGGAGTGAAGAATAAGCTTTCTTAAGAAAGCCTTCCAAAGCATTTCGCAAACCAGAACCTACCCAGAAGTTTTGAACCCTTGTTTCCTAATACGATCACGATCTATAAAGTTGGTGTTCTCATTTGCGGATTTTTCCTAAGTCAGATATTGTTCTTTCCAGATGTTTTAAAAGAAGTAAAAAGGCGAAAAGAAAAGCGCTTTCCTTAAACTCAAAAAATAGAGTTATCTGAAACAAACTTTTCATATTCGGTAAGTAAATAAGTCTTGAAGTGATTTCTCAAGAGGTTTATCATGTTTCTTAAGAAATGAAAGAGCTTTTTTTACACCAACTACTGAAAAAAACTAGAATTTTTCTTTCCCTCAGAAAAGCTTTAGTTTGAAAAATAAAAAAGATAAATAAAAAGAAAGAGAGGCATACATCTATGGCAAAAGATTACTTCAAAAATGCAAAAGATATCGTAAACACGCTTTTAGAAAACATGTCTAATCACAATGAACTCGATGATTCTCAATACTATACCATCGACGTTTTAAACGTAGAAGACACTACAGCTCGTGTAATGGTGTGCAACGAATACCGTTATCTCACCAAAGAAGCAGGAACGTGGACGATTGTTCCTGAAAGTGAATTTTTAGCCAAAGCCGCTACTCTTTAATGCGGCCATTCAAAAAGCGACGGTTTGCCCAGTCGCTTTTTTGCGTATCTCTCTCTTCTCTTTATCTCTTATTAAGTCTAGTGAAAATTCACTAGACTTTTTTAGTAAGAAAAAGCCGATTTCTAATTTATGGATAGAAAAAGGCTGGGCATATTTCAAAGAAATAGCTCTCTTTTAGGTATACTAAAAGAGTCAAGAAAGTTTTAAGATGAAAGATTTTACTCTTTTCCTAAATTTTAAACCGCTAGGAAAAGAGAAATTTTTTTCTTGAGGAATGAAAAGGATATGTGATCGAAAGGAGGTTCGGCAATTCCTCTCTACTTTAGGTAGCTACCCTTGCCGAATAAACTATGAGCAATTTCTTCTCTGAATTAGGAAATGACATCAAAAAAGAATGGGAAAAATTTGAAGAGAACGTAAAAAAAGACGCTGAAAAAATCAAAGAAAAATTTGAAAGCGATAAATCCAAAGTAGAAGCAGACGCAGATAAAGAGATCAACAAGGTCAATAATGACTTAGAAGCTGACAGCAATAAAGCAGCTGCTAAAGCCGATCAAATCAAAGAGGAACTCGCTAACGATGCTGATAAAGCCAAAGCGGATGTTAAAAAAGATGTGGCTGATGCTAAAGAAGACGTAGCGAAAGCAAATGCAGACGTTAAAAAAGACGCATCTGAAGCGAAATCGAAAGTAGAAGCTTTTGGAAATGAAGTAAAATCCAACTTCGATAAAGGCTTAGCTAGCGTCAAAGATCAAGCTCAACGCATTTCTGATAGCGTAAAAGACGCAGTAAACAAAGGCGTTTCTGTAGCAAAAGATGATGCTAAAAAAGTTGAGGCTAACGTTGAAAAATCGGCTGCTCAAGTAAAAGATGCCGCTGAGAGCTTAACATCTAAAGCCAAAGCTGACGCTGAAAAAGTAACCGCGGATGCCAAAGCAGATGTAGAAAAAGCTGCTGCTGATGTAAAAGCTGAAGCCGCTAAGGTCTCTTCCGATGTCAAGGAAGATGCCACGAAAGTGAAAGATCACGTAGAAGCCGCTGCTGCCGACGTTAAAAAAGATGTAACGGAAGCAACGGATAAAGTAAAAGACGAACTCAAAAAATAAAGAATTAATCCCATTCATGAGATAGAGTTTGAAACTCTATCTCATTTTTTGTGTCCCAATAGTAAAGAAAATAGACTAAAAGAAGTGATTTCATTTTAAAAAGATTTAAGGAGATTTGTTTTAAGATGAAATTAAAATCCAAAAATTATCTTAAAAAGATTGACTTCACCTAGAGTTTTTCCTTCTTCTTCATAGAAAAGATTCTTTTAAGGAAGCCTAAAAATATAAGGAAATTTGTTTCTGAAAAGCTTTAGGGAAGAGAAAGCTTTTCTAATTTTTAAGACGATGAGGGGGTTTTGATCTTTATTCTCTAACCTAGTAAGCATGAAGATATCAATTAAATTGGTATAGTTTTTTTGTTTAAAATCTTTCAAAATATTGATTTTTTAGTCATTCTCAGTAGTATAAAGAACGAGGAGTGAGAAAGAACTTTATGGTCAAAAATAATATTGAAGTAGACATTAAAGTGAAAATTCTCGAAGGCGGATATACCCAAGAACGTCTGGGTACGAAGATTGGTACTACATCTCAATATGTAAACAGAATCATCAAGAAAAAGGATGGACTGTTGAACAAAACCTTCATCCAAATGATGGAAGCGTTAGGTTATGATATTGAATTAGTATATGTGCCTTGTGAGAAACGAGACGCTTAACGATCGGATATAAACGTTTGGGGAAGCTCTAGGCTGGAGCTTCCCACTTTTTTATGAAAGGAAGCAATAGCTTTTCATCTTCATCAAAACGAAATTAGACTCTTTTTAGATAAGCTTTTAAATAAAGTAGACACTAAAAACCTGTTATACTTTTAACATTTCCATCAACTAGGAGGATCCTCATGGCGAATAAACCAGTAAAAATGATTGCCGTCAATCGGAAAGCAAAACATGAATATGAATTGTTAGATCGCTATGAAGCGGGCATTGAACTAAAAGGAACCGAAATCAAAAGCATTCGCCAAGGCAAAGTGCAACTCAAAGACGCTTACATTTCCATTCGAGATGGTCAAGCCATCGTCAAAGGAATGCATATTTCTCCTTATGAATTTGGAAATCGTTTCAATCATGAGGAAGTTCGAGATCGACGCTTATTGCTTCATAAACGGGAAATTTTAAAATTGGATCAGGCTGTACGCTTAAAGGGCCTTACTCTTATTCCCCTTAATATTTACATTTCTCACGGCTTGTGCAAATTAGAAATTGCGGTGGCCCGTGGAAAAAATTTACATGATAAGCGTGAGAGTGCCAAAAAGCGAGATGTGGAACGAGAGATTCGAAAATTAGTAAAAGAGCGCTATTAGGGGTTGCCAAACCTTAAAAGCTGTAGTAAGATGTCTGAGGTTCAAGAAATCGAATAAAAAGAGATATGTCTTGAATCTTCTCAATCTTGCCGGGGATGTTTCTGGCATTCGATGAGTAATGGCTTGGTCTTAGCTACAGCCGGGTAATTCCGTTAAAAATTATTAAAAGAAACGCTAATTCTTATAACTATGGTTACAGCTATGGTTCCAACCGTGCTGTTGCCTTTGCTGCTTAATCGAACTTAAATTGTTCTGCAGTCGATTCAAATGAGTTTGCTCTCTTATAGTTTGAATTGTTAGCACAAAGAAGATAAGGTAAGCCTTAGGCTGGATCGCTTACACGAAAATCTACAGCCAATCCTCTAATTGTATGTGTCTGTCCAACATTAGAGTTTTTTAGACAGAATAAGCTGTAAACGCTAATTCGTGGAGTCTTACTTAGACGCGAGTTCGATTCTCGCCATCTCCACCAATGGGGCATTAGCTCAGCTGGGAGAGCGCATGGCTGGCAGCCATGAGGTCGGGGGTTCGATCCCCCCATGTTCCACCAATTTGATTATAAATTATTCTAATCCTTCCTTAAAGTGCTTTATTTAAAGGAAAGATTAGAATTTTTTTATTTCTGGTGAATCTTTTAAAATGCTTATTTAGGAGCTAATAGGCTCTCTCTTTTTCTCTGATTTCCTCTTGTTTGGGGTTGATAACAGCAGAAAGAAATTAACTAAACTATTAATAGGTAATTTTCTTGAGAGTCGAAATTTTTGAATCTAAGTAGTTTTTAGGAAACTGTGCTGT